>JBOGKI010000353.1:0-5439 GCA_050745605.1 Terriglobia bacterium
GCGTATCTCATCCCTCAGCGCCACGCCGGCTAGAATCAGGGCCATGATTGATGTTGTCGAAAGCGGGGTGGCGCAGACTTCCGCAGTTCAGGAAGTCTGCGGCTGGTCCAATGCCCCGCCGAAAACGCGCGGCCTTGTGAAAACCGAAGGCCTGCGCTACCACGAGCGCGACCTGTCATTCTGACGAGCGAAGCGAGGAAGAATCTCGGCGGTGTCATCGCAGGCAAGGACTGGATTCCCGTCCCCGCCTCCGCGAGGACAGGCCTACACGGGAATGACCGCGATGGCATAATCATTGGTTTTGCGCGGTCGGAGTCAAAAACCTGGACACTGCAATAAGTGCTCCGGGTGAGGTCACACAGGCGATTGCCGCCCTAGTTGCGGTCTTGCCCGGACAAAAGGTTATCCTAGACGTTCACTGAGACCCCTAGATCAAAAAACGACGTAGGCGCCACCCGCGGGAATTCTACCAAACCAGGTTGAATTCGCTACAATTGACTTGTGGAGTTTGAGTGGGATGCCAGCAAAGCCGCCAAGAATCTGCGCAAGCACAAAGTTTCGTTCCATGAGGCCGCTACAGTGTTTGGCGATTTCCTCAGCACCACAGCGGCTGACCCTGCCCACTCCGCCGGCGAGCATCGTTATATCACGGTAGGTATGTCGAACTCGGAGCGGTTATTGATGGTGGCCCACGCGGAGCGCGGCGGCCGGATTCGGATCATCAGCGCCCGAACCCTGAGCGGAAGCGAAAGAAGAGCCTATGAAGACACGCAAAAATAGGGTGAACGATGAGTTGCGCCCCGAATATGATCTCGGCCAATTGCTTAAGGGTGGGGTGCGCGGCAAGTACGCGAAGCGCTACCATGCAGGTACGAACCTCGTTCTCCTGGACCCCGATGTTCGCAAGGCCTTTCGCAGCGAAAGAGCCGTTAACGACGCGTTGCGCTTGGTGATCGAGCTGCGCAAGCAAGCGTAACACGGACCTGTCTTGTAGCTGAGCGGCAGTTGAATGCCGTCGGTGAGGAAGGCCGCAGACCTCGACAACAGGGGTCGCCACCCGCGGCAGGGATCCACAGGCAGATCGGAGGTGGGAACGCAAGGGTCGTGAGGTCTGGCTACCAGCCGCGTGCCCGTTCAATGAGCAGTTGGACTATTGCTTCGGTCACTCGCCGGAGTTGGCGGCTCTGAGTTTCTGGGTCCTCACTGGGAGCGTTCTCTGCGAGGCATCGCTCGTCCCAAGGCGGTCCAGAAATTGCGGCGTGACCACTCCACACTTTTTCATAGTCTCCTGGAAGACCTCCTCCTAACTTGAGGAAGAATTGCCGCGCCGTTAAGCTATGTAGCCGGCTGGCTTCCGGCGGGAGCGAGATGCTCCGCCGGAGGGCCAAATCCGGAAAACTGCAAGGCCACCATGATAAGGATGCTCACGAGAGGAACTCCAAGCGCTAAGCGTAAGCTTCCATATCGCGTAGAGAGAAAGCCCACAAGCCACGGAAGCGTCGCCCCGCCCAAGCCAGCCATCGCAAACATGGCTCCCGCCACGCGTGTTGCCATCACCCCAAAGCAATGAGAGAGCGCAGCAATCGTGATCGGGAACACTGAGGCCAAGCCTAGCCCGGAAAGCGCGACGCCCAAGAAAACGCCGGTCAATGTGCTCCTGGCAAGAATGATCGCGATGCCACAAGCCGCCACCAGCAGTCCCAGAACCATCAGTTTCAAATCGGCGAGGCGCCGCAAAATCGTAGGGGCAATTCCCCTTCCCAGCAGCAACGCCGCCCAAAAGCACGAAGGGGCAAGCAACCAAACCGCCCCAGCGCCAGAGCTGAGGTGCTTCGCATAGGTGGCCACCCAGCCGCTCACGGCGTTCTCAGTACCCACATAAAGGAAAAACATCAGTGCCAGGACTGGGATCAAGGGGCTTCTCCAGACACTCGGGCCCAGGAGCTTGGGAGGATCGGATGTGCGCTCTTGGCTCCCGGAGTGAATCCCTCTACTCCAAGCAAGGCTGATAGCCATAAGGGCGACGGCTCCGGCAAGACCAAAGAACAAAGAGTGGGCCGCATGCGTCCGGAGCGCAAGCGCCGTCAGCGCTGGACTCGTCACGGCGCCAACGCCCCAGGCTAAGTTCAAGATGTTGAGTGCTGCGGCGCGGCGATCCGGAAACAAATCTGAAACGAGCAGATTGGTGGCGGGAATGGAGAGGCCGAGTCCGATTCCATAGAAAAAAACCGAGGACAATCCCATCAACCATGACATCAATTCAATGGCACCCATGCCGACAGAAATCACGGCAAAGGCGAGAACCAATGTCCGACGGTAACCCCATCGAGGCACAAGGAGGCTTGAGAGTCCCACACCTACCATCGACCCGATAAACTGTGAGGCAAAGAAATATCCCGCTTGGGCGTCAGTGAGCGACCATTTGGCCGAGAGTATGGGGAGAATTGGACCCAGAAGCGTGGTAACGATTCCCGACACTACAAAGCTGGCATGGAGGATGGCCGAGGCCCCAAGGCGATGAGCCTTCCATTCGGGAATCTGAGACCTTGCCTGCACCAGTTTTACTCCAAGCTGCACATTCTCTTTTCAAGAATGTTGCGCGGATTGTCCGTCCTGAAGGGTGCCGGACAGGATTTAGTTTTCACTTACCGGACCGCCGCGCGCCCGGATTGACGCGGCAAGTTGATTCCCGGACAACCAACTCGGGTTCCACGACCAGCGTCTTGGGGTAGGGAGCGTCAATGCCGTTTGCCGTACGCTTGAGCACCGTTTCTGCCGCCATTTTACCCATTCTCCAAAGTGGCTGGCGCACCGTCGTCAAGGCAGGATTCTGGTAGGCAGCACTTTGGATGTCGTCGAACCCAACCACTGAAACGTCTTCCGGAACGCGAAGTCCTGCCTCTCGCAGGGCACGAATCGCTCCGATGGCTGAAACGTCGTTGAAAGCAACCAGCGCCGTGAATGGCACGTGAGCGGACAGGAGCTTACGCGCGGCAACATAACCGGCTTCGGGGGAAGGCGTATCCCCCTCCAGCTGGGCCATAAGGCCCGGGGACACCGGCATCCCGGCTCGTTCTGCCTCGTGGCACATTGAGTCCCATCGGGCTTCGGTATCAGCGCTGAATGATTGTCCTTTGATGAGGGCGATCTGCCGGTGTCTAAGGCCGGCCAAATGTTCAAACGCAAGCTCGGCAGCGCGTTGATGATCAAGGGTAATATTGGTGACACCATCGACATTGAGGCGCCCTGAAACCACCACGGCGGGCACGCGGCATTCCTCATGAAAAGGGGTATCGACTGCGATCAGTCCATCAATAGATCTTTCGAGCAGCAATTTAGGATATTCGTCAATCAGATCAGGCTTATGGCGATGACTCACCACGAAGTAAAAATATCCTTCTTGAAGGAGATGGTCCTCGATGCCGCTTAACACCAGTGCGGCGTACCCTTCACTCACTTCCGGAACCAAAACTCCAATCGTGTAGCTGCGCCGCGAACGGAGCGACCGGGCGAAGAAGTTCGGCCGGTAGTTGAAGAGCTCTGCGGCATGGAATATCCGGTCCTTGGTCTCTTGCGGTATAGAGCCGGCCACAGGCGAATCGTTGAGCACCAGCGATAGGGTCGTCGGCGCCAGACCTACGTAATCTGCTAAGGCTTTCAGAGTCACCGGCCGTTCGCTGGGTATGGGCCGTCCTTTCCTATGCCGGGTCGTTCGCTTCTTTCGTCGCATGATGGAAGTCTTGCATATGGGAAGAGCTTGGCGCAAGTTGAGGCGCAACAATACTCCTTTCCCAACGCGTCAAGATGCCCGCACCACAATCTCAAGTTGAAATCATAAAAAACTCATAAAAATTCTTGACATCTGGCCCCTGTGTATGATATCAAGTGCGGCAGGTATAGTAAATTGCTTTAGTAATGGCATTTAGTAATGCGATTTTGCAGCGTCGGTCCGGGTCCCGTTAAGCGGGGAGGAAGGGTCCACAACTCCGATATCTACTGAACACTCATCGAGGCGCCGGTTCCTCGCACCAGGGTTGCGCGGATGGAGGGAGCAAACTGAGCCCGATGCGGCCAAAATGCGCTCGCTAGCCGCCTCATCGAGTTGAACACCCTGGCCTCCCGAAAATCTCGTATTGGAGGAAACATATGTGCGACGCACGTTACAGTTTTAATGGCCGTGTTATCGGCGCCGTGCTGATTCTGGCATTCGCCGCTATCACAGCACAAGCCCAATTTCGGGGGGGAATTCAGGGGACGGTTTTGGATCCCCAAGGGGCAGTGATCGCTGGCGCAACCCTGACGCTGACCAGCCAAGAGACGGGCCTGGCGAAGCAGACCAAAACGGATTCCGCTGGAACCTACGCATTTGTCTCCCTGGCGCCGGGGCACTACTCCCTGGTTGTCGAGGCGACCGGCTTTAAGAAGAAGGTCATCTCGGGTGTGCAGGTGACCGGGGAACAGGTTCAAGCCCTGAACGTGAGTCTCGAACTGGGGCAGAGAACGCAGACCGTGACCGTGACGGGTGGAGCACCCCATATTAACACCGAGAACGGCATGATAGCGGGTACTATTACGCCCGACATGATTGACAAGTTGCCGTCCTTTGGCCGGGATGTCTTCCAACTTTCTTACCTCGCCCCCGGCGCTTTCGGCGACGGCGCTCAGAGCTCGGGCGGGGGCAGCAACAATCTGCCCGCCACGAATATGGGCGCATCCGGCAATAGCGACGGGATATTCAAGACGGAGAACGGCCCCGCGATCATCGCCAATGGCACCCAGCAGGAAGCGAACAACATCACCATCAACGGGATCGGAGTCACCAGCGCGGTCTGGGGAGGCTCCGCCGTCATCACTCCCAGCGAGGCGTCCGTCAAAGAGGTCAATGTCGTCACCAATAGTTACGATGCCGAAAACGGACGCTACAGCGGCGCGCAAATCCAGGTGGTTTCGCGGAACGGCACCGACCAGTTCCATGGCAGCGCGTTTTTTAAAGCTGACCGGCCGGGGCTGAATGCCTACCAAAGCTACAACGGCCCCTTTAACTCCGTGCAAAGGGACACCCAACGCTTCAACACCTTCGGCGGCAGCGTGGGCGGGCCGATTTGGAAGCACAAAGTGTTCTTCTTTTTCTCTTATGAAGGGCTGAGTAATGACTCGACGAATTTCGCGAACGGCTGGTACGAAACACCGCAGCTCGACAAGATGGCGCCCGCGGGCAGCATCGCCCAGAAATATCTCAGCTTCCCCGGCGAGGGTGCTACGTTCAGCTCGATTCTGAATGAACCGTGCGCGTCTATTGGCCTGGTGCAGGGTAAGAACTGCAATATGATCCCGGGCGCCGGCTTGGACGTTGGCTCACCGCTTAAGACCCCCCTGGGGACTTCTGATCCCACCTACGGCGGCACCGTCGACATACCTGGTGTCGGGAGTGGTTTGGAC
>JBOGKI010000354.1:0-5433 GCA_050745605.1 Terriglobia bacterium
CCGGCAAGCATGAGCATGTTCAGAACCGTGTCCCGATGAACCTTAAGGAGACGTTCGGTAGATCGCACGGAGCTTCCTTCGCAGAGATGCTGGATAACGCTCACGATCTTTTCCGGCGTCAGCTTTGTATCAGCGTAGGGGGTGAACCGCCTTCCTGAAAAGCAGCGAAGGCAATCCTGGCAGCGATAAATGGTATTGCACTCGTGGCCGTTCCGCTGATGCACCTTGAATGATTCGCTCCCGCAATGCGGGCATTTTATTTTCATGGCCTCTCCTTGACTTCTGGCGGGAGAGGCCCGAAAATCCTTTTGGGTCTCTGGTGCGGGTCACTCCGCGCCTGGGATTGGCCCCGTCCGTTGTTAGAGCAACCGATGGGGCCTTTTTACTTACAGTTCAATTATACGTAGCGGTACGTATAGTTGTCAAGCGAAAAATGAAAGTAAATCAAAACTATTTTCCTTGCTTATTCTTAGCGGTACGTATATACTGAAAGCATGAAAAACCCTCATGCCGTCGCGCTTGGAAGAAAAGGCGGAAAAGCGCGATCAAAAAATCTCAGTAAAGAGGGCCGCAGCGAGGCTGCCAAGAAAGCCGTTAACGCGCGCTGGGCAAAATACCGCCAGCAAGGACCAAACAAGTTGGGGTGACGGGCGGGGTATGATCCCGTATGGCCGGATTAACAGTCCGGTGCTCTTGCCAATTGAGCTACCGTCACCACAAGCAGGGGAGCACTGAAATTGTGCTCCCCTGTGCTCTCCATCGGGCATTGCAAAATGGCGGCGGTCTCGGTAGGATAAAGACGAAACCGCTCTCTGCGCTTGCGCTGTGCATGGGCTTGGTTTCCAGGGCTCGAGCGGTTGCCGCCGTTGCGAGCCCGTTTTATTTGTGCCTAGAACGGAACGTCCTCGTCGCCGATTCTGGGCGGTTCATCCTGATTTTCGGCCGGCAGTTCTGGCCCGACCTCACTTCGCTGCCCCTGCCGCTCGTAGGCAATTAATTGGTCAATTAGAGTTTTGAATACAAATTCGCGATCCTCTGGGCTGATTGTAAATGCGTCGAAAGTCACTTCAAGTGTTACGCTACCTTCACCGCTTCGTAGCCTTATCGTCCTGTGCGTTCGTTGAGGGGCCGAAAAATCGGTGGTCGCTATTGCGTCTTTAGCTGCGTCGCCGTTCCTGAACTTTCCCGCTTTCCTGCGCGTTCTGCTCCTTGTCTGGCGACTGAGGTGTTGCGACAGTGGTAGCTCGCAATATCTTGCCGCCTGAAGAAAGAAGCTTACCGCCTTCCTGTGGGTTGCCCCGCTCACCCCATAGCCCTCAAGCGCGTCGTCCAACTGTTTGGGCGACGCCTTTAGAAGACCAATGGAGATCACGTCTTCGTAGGCCCGCTTCATGAGGCCCTGAAAAACCCCCTTGCGCTCTGCTGGTTGCTCAACGAGCAAAGCTAGTTCCTGTTTTGGCGCTCCGTTTTCATCAATCAACTGAAAGAATCGGAAGGCGCTGAGAAGCTGGCCCGTGATTCCACCCGAAAAACTCGGCCACAACGACCGGTCGATGCTGTGCGGAGTTGGTGGTCCTAAGCTTTCAATAGCCGAGAGGAAGGTTTTGAAGGGGACATAGGGGGCTGTTTGGCGTTGCTTGGTAGGCATTAAATTCACTCCTTAGATGCCGCATCAATGCCGCATCGAGTACAACGGTAGCATGGCACAGCACAAATGTCAAATGCCACATTTGGACTTTTTAATATTTTTTTGGAGTATAGCTGTCCGCACATCTAAAATTGCGTCGTGGAGGCGTCGAAAATGGAGATTGGCCAGCGTATATTATTGATAGATAAGGCAGATATTGGATTATTTCGAGTTTTAGGGATAAAGGGAGATGTGATTTTCGTTTATCCAGATCAGCCAAGAAACCTGGGAAGCAGTTTACGAGCCGTCATTAAGCGAGCCCAATCCATGCTCGAAAAGTCGAAGCCGTCAGCTACGAGTAGCTCCGGCTGATAAATGCGAAACCGGACCGTAGGCGCCAGATATGTGATAATGTTGTGGGCCCATGGGCGTGGACATCCTCGACGACTGGGGCCTTACCGCAAGGGAGCTTGCCGAGATCGTGGCCGAGAACCCCAGTATGCGCGGGCTGATGTTCGGTTTCGTGGCGGAGTACAAACTCAAAAAGGAGTGGCTTCTCACGCCGAGAATTACAAACATCGTTCGGCCCCGATCCCACGACCGAAAACAGAAATGTGATTTCACATTCGACTATCGCGGCATCAACGTGAGACTTGAGGTAAAGTGTCTCGACACTCCGAAGGTGAGGCTCAAGGAGGGGATTTACACGGGGACGTTTCAGTGTAACGCGAGCGATACCACCGAAGTCACGCTCCCGAACGGCCGCAAGGTGACGACCAACTGCCTAGTCGTAGACGGCTTTGACGTTTTGGCTGTTTGCCTGTTCGCTTTCGGAAAGATGTGGCGGTTCGCGTTTGCTAGGAACAAAGATTTGCCGCGTACCACTTGGCGGGGATATGCACCGGCGCAACAGAAATACCTGCTCAAGAGCGCAATGCGTATTTCATGCCCGCTTGAGCCGCCTTACGTGGACGACCTCTTTACCATTCTCGACCGTTTGGTAGCGGAAAGGGTGAGGCGGTGAGCCTTTCACAAACACGAGAAAATAGGAGTGATTCTTTCGGGCGTGAACCTGTTTCTTGAGGCGGGTGATGCAGGGCGCATTTGTGCGCACCACAACGAACAAGTCCTTTGTATAAAACCCGATTTCTTCGTATTTGACGATAATTTCAACGTGCGTCAATCGCTGGGTGTTGGCGGAAACTTCGTCCTGGCATTTGGCGATCAGGACGCCGCCGGGCTTCAGAACGCGGTAGGCTTCTAGGGCGCCCTTGAAGTACATATCCAGGACTGCGGCGTGCCATTTGGGACCTTCGGTGGTGGCCTGCCCATTGGAGTAGTGCTCACGGAACGCCTTATGCGAACCCGAACCGGCAAGATGGCCGTTCGAGCTGCGGTAAAGCCCCTCCATATAGGGAGGATCAAAAATTACACAGTCGAGGGAGTGTTTCCAGTAGGGCAGGTCCCGGCAGTCAACGCCGTCCTGAATGTCGCTGCTGAAAACTCTGTAGTCCTTAGGATTTATTTTTTTCCAGAAAACACCCCTCCCGTAGGTGACATCTGCGACCGTGGCACCCTTGGGGACGTGGAGATCGAGAATCTTGCGGAATACTTCAGAATTATCTCCAACGTGGGCAGAGAGCGTAAGCTGGGTCGTGCAAACCCCGCCTTGCACACGTCGCGTCAACCCCTTAAACGCCGGGGCGTCGGCTTGTGGGGGGAAGAGGCTATCCTGCCGCATCAAGCCAATACTAGCAGACTTCCGTAGCGGCGCAAGCGAGGACTTCAAGTTATTTTAGGACACTACCAGTAGTCGCCAAGGATTTACTTATCATCGCACTTGAGTACCGATGTTCCGGTCGTCTTACGGGCCCCGCGGAAGGAATTCTACCGTAGCTTAGCGCTTATGGGGTTTGGCCAAGTCTTCAGGAGGCTTTGCGCTCCAAAAAAGAAACCGTCTCACCCGTCGCACCTATCTCACCCGCCCCTTGACAATTTGCTATAGTGATTGAGCCATGTAATCTAATGAGGATTGCAAAATACAGTGACGTTGTCGCGTAGCGCCGGCATCTTGCCGGCCTTGAGAAATGCCGCCGGGACGGCGGCGCTACAACGAAGGCTCGTCACTATATTTTGCAGCCCTTAATAAGGCGATGGCGAAAGCGGGAATCCACGCACCCGTAATGACTGCCCGTGGCATCAGCATCTCGTCGCCGCTTGGCGCCAGCGGCGGGCTACCCGCGCCGCGACGGGGAGCGTAGTGCATTTCAACCGTCCACTACACCGCATTTTCGCGAGAATCGGGAAAATGGGTCCCGCTATGTGCTTGAAAAGTAAGGGTCGGAAAAAGCGCGAAAAAGCAAAAGATGCACAAAAAAATGGATTGTTTATTTTTGAGCAAACAAAGCCAATAAGTATAAGAAAACAAACGGCAATAGAAACTGATGAGACAAAACAAAGCCAATAACAAAGCCAATGCTTGGCAGCCAAAGTTAGATAAGTGATTTGGAATGAGCAAGATAAGCGGATACAACGAACCCTGGAACCCCCACATTATTGAAAACAAATGAAATAATTCAAAAACAGGGGAACAAAAAGCCGCTCATTTTGGGTTGCGAACGACTGATCGCAAAAACCAAGCCAAAATCGTCGCGACTTTGACGCGGCCCTGAAGACTGTGCAGCGCCGGCGGTCGTACGTGCTAACATAGATGAGCTTCGAACTAATCCTGATGGAGGAATGGCAATGGCAGTGATGGATGCAGTCGCCACGCTCAGCCGCACGGCGGGCGGGCGGATGACAGACCGGGTGCGCGAAATTCTGAGTTGGTATGAGAGCGACAATCCCGGAACCAAAACCAATATCGCCCGTCTGTTGAACCACGGGCGGCTGGCAGGCACGGGTAAGCTGGTGATTCTGCCCGTGGACCAGGGCTTTGAGCATGGTCCCGCCCGCAGCTTCGCGGTGAATCCTGCGGGGTACGATCCGAATTACCATTTTGAGGTCGCGATTGAAGCAGGCTGCAACGCCTATGCCGCGCCGCTGGGATTCCTGGAAGCGGCCGCAGCCCGTCACGCCGGTGAAGTCCCCTTGATCCTGAAGCTCAATAACCACGACCTGCTGCACGACGAAAAAGACCCCATTTCCGCCGTCACCGGCAGCGTTCACGAGGCGCTCCGCCTGGGCTGCGTGGCGATTGGATTCACCATCTATCCGGGTTCGGCGCGAGCGCAGGAGATGTATTCCCAGTTGCGTGGCCTGGCTGAGGAAGCCAAGAAGAACGGCCTGGCGGTGGTGGTGTGGTCTTACCCGCGCGGCTCATCGCTGAGCAAGGAAGGCGAAACCAGCATTGACGTGGTGGCTTATGCCGCTCACATCGCCGCCGAGCTTGGCGCCCACGTCATCAAGGTGAAACTGCCCACCGCTCACATTGAGCAGGCAGAAGCGCAGAAGGCTTACACCGAGGCCCAGGTACCCATCGGCACCCTGGCGGAGCGCGTCCGGCATGTGGTTCAGAGCTGTTTCGATGGTAATCGTATCATCATCTTCTCTGGCGGCGTGATGAAGAGCAATGATGAGGATGTGTTTAATGAGGCCCGCGCCATTCGCGACGGTGGCGGGTTCGGATCCATCATCGGACGCAATTCCTTTCAGCGGCCTAAGCAGCACGCGCTCCGGTTCCTCGAGACCATCATGAAAATCTACACCGGTGAGTTGAAGTAGGTCCAGGGGCAACTATGGTCTCCAGCAATTACCGGCGATTACATATTATAGTGACAGCTTCTTCTGTAGCGGCGCTCTATGAG
>JBOGKI010000355.1:0-5394 GCA_050745605.1 Terriglobia bacterium
GGGAAAGAACTTCGTCCGCCGCCCTCTCCGCGGCGGGAAAGTCGCCGCACTTGTAGCCCAAATGGCTGAACGCCTCCTGAAGGTGCAGCGGGATGGGATAGTGGATGCCAGTGTCGATCCGGGCGCTCGCTAAGCGCGCCTGCAGACCTGCTCGATCATCGGTGCGGATCACGTAGAGGTGATAAGCGGGCTCCGACCCGGAGGGTACGAATGGCAAAACGATTCCCTCCGGCGTTGACGAGAAAAGTTCGGAATACGTCCCGGCCACCGCTTTCCGCAATCTGTTCCAGGCCGGGAGACGCTTGAGTTTGGCGTCCAGGATTCCGGCCTGGATGGCGTCCAGCCTGCCGTTAAAGCCTTCCACTTCGTGATAATATTTTCGAGCCTGGCCGTGGTCGCGCAGCATCTGGATGCGGCGAGCAATCTCCCGGTCATCGCTGGTCACGGCGCCGGCTTCGCCACAAGCGCCCAGGTTCTTCCCCGGATAAAAGCTGAACGCCGCGGCAACGCCCAGCGAGCCCGCTGTCTTCCAAGCACCCAACTTCCGGGACCAATAGCGCGCTCCGTGCGCCTGGCAGGCGTCTTCAATGACTTTCAGGCTGTACCGTTCCGCCAGCTCCAGAATCGGGTCCATGTCGGCCATCTGCCCGTAAAGATGCACGGGTACAATGGCAGCGATCCGGCGCCGCGTCTTGAGGCTAACCAGATTTCCGATTCGATCATCGACTTCGCACTGCTGCTCGAGGTACTGCTCCAGTTTGCAGACATCGAGATTGAAGGTCCGCGCGTCGATGTCAACGAACTCGGGTAGCGCGCCCGTTTGGAGAATGGCCTCAACGGTCGCCGCAAAGGTGTTAGGAACGGTGACGACAGTGTCATCCCGGCCAATGCCGGCCGCGAGTAGGGCGAACTTTAGAGCGTCCGTTCCATTGCTGACGCCAACCGCGCACCGCGCACCGCAAAACTGGGCGAATTTTCGCTCGAAATCTTCAACCGCCGGACCGCCGATGAATGCCGCCTTCCGGAGCGCCGATGAGAACACGGCCAGCAACTCCGTCTCGATCTCCCTATGAGGAGCAACAAGGTCTAAGAAGGGAATTTTCTCGATAATCATCAGAGAAGCGACTCCAGTGGGTTGAGTTGGGTTTTGATTGGCTCTGCTTGAGGAACCTGGCGCGTAGGGGCGGGCCTTTCGCTCGCCCTTGGGCAACCACGCGGGTCGCCCCTACGCATGCTCCGGGTGGCGACATGGTCGCCCCCGGCCTTAAGCGGTCCTTACCGGGACAGTTGCATCAAGCTTATGAGGAGCGTTCGAGGCTTCCTTTTCCTCGCTCTCGGCGTTCAAGAATCTCAGAACCCGGGCGGGGTTCCCGGCAACGATGGCCAGAGGCGGGACGTCCTTCGTGACGACACTCCCGGCGCCGACCAAGGCTTTCTCACCGATCACGACCCGCGACAGGATCGTGGAGCCCGAGCCAATGGAAGCGCCCCGCTTCACTAAAGTTGTTCCAACCTGCCAGTCTTCTCCCGTTTGTAACCCGCCTTGCGGGGTAGTGGCCCGAGGATAGACGTCATTGATGAAAGTGACTCCGTGGCCCACAAAGACGTTGTCTTCGATGGTGACCCCCTCACAGATGAAGGTGTGGCTGGAGATTTTGCAGCGTTTGCCGATTGTGGCATTCTTCTGGATCTCGACAAAGGCCCCGATCTTGGTCTCGTCCCCCACCTCACAGCCGTAGAGGTTGATGAACCTCGAAAGTTTGACGCCCTGGCCAAGGTGGACGTCAGGGGCGATGCAGCAGTATTCGTTCATAGCGGAACGGTATTCTCTTCCTCTTTGACGGTCTCATCTGCCGCCCTGAGCCGCTGCGCCACGCGCCGTTCGGTGAGTCCGTTTTTGAACGGCCGCCAGCCGTCCTCGCCGGGCGTCTCAGGAAAGAGGTGAAACGACACTTGAATTTTTTGCATCTCTTGGGCTCTCACCTTGCCGCGAAGTGCTGCTCCTACCTTGGCATTCAATACTTCCCGAATCGAGTCCACGCAAGCCGCGTCCACTTCTGTAAAAATCACACCCACCGTAAGGTTTTGTCGATACCATCCGCTCAGATCGGTCTCCCGAATCGACGCCGCCAGCGCCGCTCTCACTTGCTGAATGGCCTTTTCGCGCGCGTTGAAGACGTTCTCCCCAGCCAGCAGCATCAGCAGGAAGTGCTTCCCAGACCGCTCCGCCCGCTTCCGCTCCAGGCTCATCGCCTGCAAGAAGTAGGGCTCTGAGGCCAGGACTCTCGGCGCCTCGCGTTCCGCCGCCGCTTCGACACGCGCCGAACGATGATTCTTTACGGTGCGCAGGAGGCTTAGAGGATTTCGTTCCTGGGGCGAGATGGATGGGTTGAAGAGGCTCATGCTCCCTCTCTGTGGTCCAGAAGCCCAAGGGTTTGCATCCCTCTGGGCCTTGGGCTATCGGAGTTGCCGGATGGTCACGAGTTCAGACCGGCAATAAGACGGCCTGCTGAGGACGATAGGTGGGGTATACGTGCTGAGGAGATTGCAAGCGGCGCGGCGCACTGGATTGTGAAATCCTCTCCACTGCTGCGGCATCCACTTCCGTGGCCACCGACTTTTGCAGGAGTTCCACGGAGAGCACCAGACGGCATTGGTTCTTCTTGCGTACCAGGACGCCTTCGAATCCGGCTAGTGGACCTGACTTCACCCGCACCCGGTCACCAACCTTCAGGAAAGGGTGGGGTTCAACCCGGAGCTTGGTCTCAATAAGCTGGCGGATCGCGTCAATCTCCTGCTGCGTGATCGTTCCGGGTCGCTCGCCGTTGCTAACGATGGAATGGAAACCGGTCGTGGTGACGATATCCAGGCGCCGGTCCAGTCCCCCGTGAATGAAGACATAAGAGGGAAACAATGGCAACGCGAGGCGCTGCACCCGGTCCTTCCAACGACGGGAGACATTGTAGAGCGGCAGGAAGGTTTCAAATCCTTTTTCGATCAGGATCTGTTCGACCAGCTTCTCGTGCTGGTGGCGGGTGTAAAGCGCATGCCACGGAATCATATCGCTGTTGCTCATGTTGTCTTCCATTTGGTTATAGCTCCGCCCCTTGACTTACAGCGCGTTGTTCGCTGTAAGCCTCGTGTTTTGTATTGCTTAGAACTATTTCTGCCCGAGACCCGGCGCTCTTACCGCCTCGCCTTTACACCCCCGCCGGAGGCGCAGGCCGCTCAAACCGAAACTTGTTGATCCGCGCCGCCTGCGTCTTCGCCACCGCGTCCCTGACTTCATTCTCTGTCCGCGCGATCTTCCCACGGCACACGACCTGTACCGCCGGCTCTCCACCGTTCCCTGTCGACAGCCGAAACCTCACCTCTACTACTTGCCCCATCCCCCAAACCTTCTCCCCCTCAAACAACACCCCTGTCTCGCTGATGTTCACCATCGTCCCTCGTCGCCATTCGCCATCCCCCACCGCCCGGTACGTCAATGGCGTTTGGATTGCAAATCGCTGCGCCCGCGGCCGTTCCCCAGCCACCATCTCCCGTACCGCCTGCGCTCTTTCCCCTCGCGAGGCTAGCCCCAATCCAGCCCTGTCTTTTTGGTCCTTTACCCGCAATCCTGTCCTCCCGGCTTCGTCCGTCCCCACTCTCGCCAGTACCACCTGCCTGCTTCCGCCTTGAACCCTCATTGGCCTCACTATTGATACGATGTCCCCAGAAACCACGCAAGAGGCCGAAGGTCACTCCCTCCCAGGGATGGTCTACTCAGGGCCGATCGACAGACGCAGGGCGCCTTTTAGCATGGACTCTCTTCTGGGGGGATATGGAGAAGAAGGTCTGACGGTATTAGAGAAGGACGGTGTTGTACGCCTTAATGATGTCGGGTTGGTTTACCAGGAGGCCCGGCGCCCCCCGAGTACTGCGGCGGCAACGACGGGTCGTCGTTCCTGCGCTATGGCTCCGTGGACGTGGCACTGGGTTGGCCGCTGCGCTATTCGCGCTCGCCGGGCGAGGTGGTTGACACTCGCGATCTTCGGGAACCGGCTCGTCCCCTTCCGTCCCCTTTCGGCCCTTCTAGCGTCGGCAGGGGTCGCCCCGCATGGTCGTCGCCGGGGTCTGGCTCGCCCGAAGGGCGGCGCAGAGCCCAGATGTCGCAAATGCGCGATATTTGGCTCTGCTTCCGCGCAAAGCCAAAAGCAATCGTCGATCTCGTTTGTTTTCTATTGGTTATACGGATTTGCTTAAAGTATGAGGTATCTCGATCAGAATCAATGGCTTAGCGGAACTCGGTGGCTTTGTTCGTGGATTCATGTTGCTCTTGACTTTTTATTATGTCCTGTTTTCAATGTGTTGAGGACCATCAACCTGTGGAAATCTTTAAAAAAAGAATTCTTTTTTGTGGGCGTCGTGTCCATACCCGCATTTTTACTGGGTTTCTGCCCATTTTACAATGGGTTCGTTCCTCGAGCGAGAAACCCGATCCTCTGTTTTCAATCAGTTCGATGGCTTTGCTCGCATAAAAGCCCTTCCGGGCGTCACTCAGCATCGTTTCTACCCGCATTTTTATTGGAGATTTTGCAGATTTCCCAATGGCTTTGTTCGTGGAGCGGGCCGCCGGGTCAATCTGGCCCAGGCACGAAAAAGGGACGTCGATTCGGCTTCTGGGAACGGCGGTTGCCGATTGATCCATGTCAAGAGCCCCTGCTAAGTGTGTACTTAGTGAATTATACCCCATGAGTATACGCTTGTCAACCGTCGCGTAACTGCGTGGCTACACGCCGGTCCGCCTTTAACCCAAGGCGCTGTCATACTGGGCGTTGTCATTCCCGCGCCAGCGCTGTCATTCCCGCGGAAGCGGGAATCCACGCTTCACGCAAATAAAGTGGACCCCCGTTCCCCCGGTTTCGCGGAGGACAAGCTTCACGGGGGTGACGGCAGCCACAATTGTCAACCGGGTTGGCTCGAAGGTGACATCACGAATTCAAATGAGGACATCACCGGCCGGCGGGTTGACGCAGAGCGATCGCTCTGCGTATTAGCGGGGCTTGGCAATGTCTCGCCGCCAACGGCTCCTCCCCTCTGACCTTCGCGGAGTGCCAGCCACGGACAGGGCCTTTCTGTCCCGGGGTTCTTACCAGGGTGAAAAGCCCACGGTCAACTCAGGAAACGAATTGACCGTGGCTACCCTCGCCCACCCGACAAGGTAATTCTTAGCGAAGGCCGGAACCGGCCAGCCGCAGATCACGTTTTTATTTAGTAGACAATCTACCGCATCATCTGGTAGATTAGCTACTACTATGACCAAGCCACCATCCGAAGACCGAATCGAACTGGTTTATGGCTCGCTCGACATGCTGATTCTGCGCACCTTGCGCTGGGGTCCGACTCATGGGC
>JBOGKI010000356.1:0-5392 GCA_050745605.1 Terriglobia bacterium
GGTTTCAACCCCGCCCTTCCGGCGTGCGAATGGGGCTGGTCCGTCTAAGGAACAGCCTCGTTAGAGTTTGAACGGGACACGAACGCCAGTTCGTCCCTTCAAGTCTTACCGTTCGGTCAGCATGGCTTCGAGGTAACCCGAAACCTGCTCCTTGTTCTTCGTGGAAACGTACCAATCGATCGTGCGGTGCAAGCCGTCCATGAACATAACCTTCGGTTCCCAGCCGAGCAGCTTCTTGGCGAGTGAATTTTCCGCGACGCGGTTGTAAGGTCCAGTCGGCATTTCCGGATGGGGCTCAATATTGGCAGTGTGTCCCATATACCGCAGGATTTCCTGAGCCGCGTCAATCACCCGGATGCGCTCCATCGTGCCTAGGTTCACCGCCGTGCCGTCGTCGATTTTTTCGGCGGCCAGGATGGTTCCCTCCACGATATCGTCAATGTAGGTCCAGTTGCGGATCTGTTCGCCGGTACCCCACACCACGAAGGGATCCTGCTTCAGAAACGCCCGGGCGATCATGGCGATCACTGCATGATTCTCCACGCCGCGTGGCCCGTAGACTGTGAAATAGCGGCAGGAGGCGGACTTCATGCCCCAATCCTTGTAATAGGCCTTGAGGGTCATTTCCGCCATCAGCTTGGCCCAGCCGTACATGTTGTCCGCATCGTACCCCGGGCCCACCTTATCTTCCGTCAGGTACAACTCTTCTTTCGGGTCGTTCTGAATAAAGTTCGGATAGACACATCCCGAGGAGGCGTACACGACTTTATCAACACCTTCCTTGTAGCAGGCGCGAAAAACCAAGCCATCCAACAACAGGTTGGTAGCACAGGCGGCCTGGTGAAGGTCCACATAACCACGCCCCCCGTGGTCCGCGGCCAGATGGAACACCACGCTCGCCCCCTTCACAGCGCGCTCAGCCACTCCGGCATCGCGCAGATCGCCTTCCAGAAACTGGACTCGGCCGGCTTCCACGTGATCCCGGATGTGCTCAAACTTTCCGCTACTCAGGTCGTCCACGACGCTCACATGGGCGCCCCGGTTAATAAGTTGGTCAACAATGCTAGAGCCGATGAATGAAGCCCCGCCCGTGACTAAAACGCTTCGGTCATTCCAATTCATGCACTGCCTCCTCGGAGTTTGTTGAAATGTTCTATCTTGACCCGCGCCACGAAAGCGCGAGCTCGCAGTTATCGAACGCCTTGGTGCTGCGGCTCTTGCCTGCCGGCCGGGCCGGGACCACGTCCCCTCCGGTCTATGATCGACAGGCCAAAACTTTGTCGGAATTCTTGCCAACTTCAAGGCGCCGGTAAGGGGGCGGCGCCACTTCATACATCGAGAATCCAAACCCTTTCAGGAAACCGGAGATCTCGAAGGGATCAACGCCGAAAAGCGCGGCGTGGATGTCCATAATGACGGTGATCTGCGGATTGGCCCGCAGCGTACCCTCAGCGCCTCTGAGTACCTCTAACTCGGCCCCTTCGACGTCGATCTTGATCACATCCGCCACGCGCTGGCCGATTTCTGCCAGCACCGAGTCCAACGTCCTCTTTTTGACTTTGACAGCCTGTCCGCTGCCATGAGGCTGCGAAGAGAGAAGCGAATGCCACCCACTCTTGGCGCCCAGATAGAGTTGAGCCTCCTCATCGCGGTCACCCAGAGCCATTTCAAACACCGTCACATTATGGTACCCATTCAACTCAACGCTCTTTCGGATCCAATGAACGTTCTGCGTTTCCGGCTCAAAGCAGAGAACCCGGCCGGCCGTTCCCACCGCCCGCGCCGCGAGCAAAGAGAAGTCTCCTTTGTTTCCTCCAACATCGACAAAGGTCATGCCGGGCTTCAGCAGCGAAGTAATCGCCTTTGTCTCCTCAATTTCAAAGAGTCCCAGGGCCCGCGCCAGCATCATCGGAGACTCCTTAACGTTCAGGTAGATTCTTCCACCCTCGAACCGGTACGGCGCGTAGCGGTCGGACATGAACGGCGCAATCACCCGGTGGCCCCTCACCAGCGCGGATTTTGTCCATCGCGTCAGGCCCATTCTGGAAAGGATGCCTCCTTCGCGGGCTGGGCGGCAGCCGCCGCTTTCGTGGCGCGGGCAGCCCATCGTGCCGGACCTGTGGCAGTCAGCCGCTGAGGCTGGCATTGCAAATCCTTGCAGTTCCTCTCTGGCTGATATAGTGTCCAGTCATTCGATGGACCATGTAGCGCCGCCGTCCGGCGGCATTTGCCGGCAAAGCCTGCCCTGAGCGAAGCGAAGGGATGCCGGCGCTACGGGCCGTCCCATTGTCCGCTTATCTCTTGGACACTACACCAGCCGTTTACGGACGCGTCTCTACCCAATCGTTGCTCGGTTCATTGAGCAGTCCGGACGGGAGACTGCCGGCGCGGGCCCGTTCCGCCTTGAAGCGAACCATCACTTCACTGATAACCACCATTCCTAGCAGCATCACGAAATCAGCGCGCACCCGCCCCGCGAACGAGCCCGCCACCATGCCGTTGATCAGCAAGTCCAGGAAGACTGCGATCAATCCCGCGGCAAGCTGAGGATATCCGGGCAAGTCGGACGGCTCCTTAGCCGCTTTCCAGAGGTTCCTTGCGGTGTAGCCAAGGATCAGCAGAATCAGAATCAACCCCACCAAGCCATTATTGTAAAGAGCCTCCAGAAAACCGTTATGGGCGTTGGTTGCGGCAAAAGGCAGATCCACAAGCTGATTCGCCATGAACTGTGAGGCTGCAAAACCATGCCCCAAGACCGGCCGTTGAAAAATTCCGGAAATCGCTACTTGCCAGAGTGGCGTTCTACCCGTGAACGTCGAGGCTTCGCCGGATTGCATGTACCTCTGCAAATAGCCGCCGAACGGTGTAAACAGATACAACGGCAGGCCCACCAGAACAAAGCCGATGAGCAATCCAATCGCCGGCCGGAATTTCTTTTGCAGGAGATAGAACGCCGTGCCACTAAACATCGCCGCAACGATCCCGGTTTTTCCCCCGGACATGACCATGGTGGCAACGCCGATGCCTCCCAACAGCACGGGCCACCTCAGCCGGCTCTCTGAATAAAGCGCGAGCAACAGTAGGATCAGGACTCCCGAGAGCGCGGATTGTTCGTCTGGGGCGAGCAGTCCACCGAGACGGCCACCCTCGCCAAAAGCCTGCGCCGGATTCAGAAATGACTGGAGGGTCGGAACAATGGCCAGGAAGGCGAAAGCCCAAAGGGTAACGCGCAGCAGGGATCGCAGATCGTCGTAGCTATGCATCTGACTCGAAAGGAGCTGAATCACCAGCACCACGAGGCCCAGTTTGAAAGCCCAAGCCAATGAAAACAGGTGGTTGACAGACAGGACGGTGGATGCGGCACATAGGATCACATAGAGCGTCAACCATCCGTAGCGGCCGGAAACGATGCTCCCCAGATATCCCGGGCTTCCCAGCGTTGCAATGCTCAGCGCCACCAGAATGAGGATCCAGAAAATAGCCTCTTCGTAGGCGGCGGGCGCATAGTGCCCCAAGGCCGTGGCCTCCTGCGACGTAAAACGCGCAAAAAATTCCTGGGAACAGAGCAAAAACCACCATAAGACCAGGCCGATTCTCCAAGCCGAGGCAGCTCGGGTGCGGCTCGATCCCAACCCCACCAGGAGCACTGCAAACAGCAGGATTCCGACCCCCATCAACGGAAGCGCATCCCACCCGAGCGCCACGTCCGGCAGAGCGTCGAAGAGGAATGCGGTAAACGCTGCCAGGAGGCCCACCGGCAACAGCACCCACCACGCGGAAAGGTTCCCCAAACGGAACCCACTTTCGTGGCGGGATCGCGCCGTCGCTAATCTTTCGCCCGGTCTTTGATATGCGCCGCCCATGGTTTTCATTCTTGCCGCCTGGCGCGCTCAGTGGCCGTCAGGCTGCGCCGTTAGTTCCTGCACTAACCTATCGTCAAATCCGCGCTTCATCACGAGGCCGCTGTTGAATTCAATTTCCCACCCGTCGCCACTTTATTCTGCGGAGGGCCGACGCCGGGCGTTTTGCGGAATTGTCTGAATCTCGAGGCGCGAGGCGGTTGAGTTAGCACCAGAACTGAAAACCGCTGACGGGATGCCGGCCTCAGCCAGAGTACCGGTCTCAGCATAACCGAGCCTCGCCATCACCCTCCCGGCATGTTGCGTGATCAAGCGGAGCTGGCCTTCGGAAAGCGCTTCCCGCCATCCACCCACCGCTCCACTCCGCACGAACCGGCCACGCTTTGATGCTTTCTGGGGATTCCGTTTTTCCTTCTCCCGCATCCGTTCCAGCGAATTGTTTTCAATCGCCTTCCGAATCTTCTCAGCATCCGGCCTCACGCCACAAAACTCCACAATCTCGCCCAGCTTTTCTGCGCTGTTGCGGCGCAAATCTTCAAACCGCACCACCAAAAGGTCACCTCTGCCCGCCAGGGGCGAGTTCATCCAACTCTCCGTATTACTCTGCCATGAGCCAAACGGGTTAACCTTCCCGTTCAAGAAGCTGGGGAGATACTCTTCCAAGCCGCCTTCAGCCCATCCCAGCGCGCGTTGATAAGCGTATTCGGACATGACAACATCACGCAGGTCACGAACCAGGAAAACGGCTTTCCGGCAATCGCGCCGGTAGGGCTGATGGGTCTTGATCAGCCGGCCCGACCCGGGAAGCAGTTCCGGCGCCTCGGGATGTCTGCCAACATCGGGAATAACCTCATCGACTTTGCCGAATTCGGAAGGCTGGCCGGTCAGAACTTCCATCAGCAGAAAGCGCAGCCAGGTGCTGCCGGATCGTGGATACGAAGCGACCCAGGCGTCACTGGCGCGCAAACCGCGATGCCGGTACCAGACCAGGGGCTCGCGCAGTCTGGTCATAGAAAGCCGGTGGCGATATCTCCGGATGGTTTCGATCACCTGGTCCTCTAAAGGCAAGCTTCCCTCGACACGAAGACTGGCATTGGCGGCAGCTCACTGGCCCGCCGCGCACCCACACTTCGGCTACGGGCAGCCGTTGAACTTGAAAGAAACAACCCGAGTGCGCCAGTTGTTGGTCCCCGTCGAGTTCAGAAACTCACTGGTGAACCAAAAAGTGCAATCATCCGTCGGATCGATGGCCATGCTGCCGTAGTCACCCCAGCGGAAGTCCGGCGCAATCTCGACTCCGTGTCCCGGGATGACCCCCACCTCACTCTCCAGCGTTCCCAGCGGGTCAGTGGCCAAGCGTCCGGTGAATCGCATTCCCGGATAGGTGACGCTGCTGGAAATGCTGTAACCGATGGCAATATCTCCCCCGCTGTCCATCGCCGCGCTCCCCAACCACCGCGAATTCCCGTCCGGCGAGAAGGTTCCTTGCTGGTAGACAATCAGGCTGCTGCCGGGATTACGGATCTCATACC
>JBOGKI010000357.1:0-5354 GCA_050745605.1 Terriglobia bacterium
GGCTTTAGAGTCTGTGTGATAACTGCTTCTGTAGCGGCGGTCTATGACCGTCGGCCTTGATTTCTCAAGAACTTCGGCGGTCATAGACCGCCGCTACAGCACGGAAATCGAAGTTATCACACAGACGCTTTAGCCCCTGAAGTGACCTGGCTTCAGGGGCCTGAAGGCCCGACGGAGCTCCGCTCACGGGCGGCGGGCTTTCCACCCCGCCCTTTCGGCGGCCGTAAGCAATTAGCCGGACTAATGCAACCAAGCCCCAGTCAATTCCTATGTCCAAGACCGAACGCCTTTATTATACCGACAGCTACCTGAAGGAATTTGAGGCAAGGGTTGTTGATACTGCATCCGATGCCGCGAGCGTGCGCGTTTATCTGGACCGCACGGCGTTCTATCCCGAATCTGGTGGCCAGCCCTCCGACCGCGGGTGGCTCGGAGGCGTGCGTGTTCGGGGCGTGATCGACGAGCAGGACCGGATCGGGCACCTTGTCGAAAGTATGCCGCAGGATGAAACGGTGAAAGCGAGCATCGACTGGCCCCGGCGGTTCGATCACATGCAACAGCACACCGGGCAGCACGTGCTCTCCGCCGCCTTCGAGCGGACCGGAAGTTACCAGACCATCTCATTCCATTTGGGGGCAGAAATCTCGTCCATTGATCTTGATTCCGACCGCCTGGGTCCGCGCCAGATCGAAGCTGCGGAAAACCTGGCGAATGAAGTGATCTTTGAGGATCGGTCCGTGGAAATCCTATTCCGCGACTCTGCGGCAACTGCCGCTCTGGGACTGCGCAAGCCCACCCGTCGCCAAGGCGAGGTCCGGCTGATCCAGGTTGAGGATTTTGACCTTTCGGCTTGCGGCGGGACGCATGTTCATCGCACCGGAGAGATCGGCCTGGTGGCCGTTCGAAAGGTCGAAAGAATGAAAGGTCATTTGCGCGTTGAATTTGTATGTGGTGGGCGCTCCCTGGCCTCGGCGCGCCGCGACTTCCACACTCTTGAAGAAGCCGCCCGGCTATTTTCCGGCCCGCTTGAAAGTGTTGCCACGCTCGCCGCCCGGCAGGCTGAGGAGCTAAGGCGCGCTTTGCGCGTGAGCGAAAAACTCACACGGCGCGTGGCTGAGGCGGAAGCTGAAAAGTGGTGGGCGCAGACCGAGCCACGCAACGGCCGCAAAGTGCTGATGCGGATTTTCGAGGCTGAGGATGCGGCGGAGGCGAAGGTGTTGGCACATGCCGCGGCGGAACTGGCTTCCACCGTGGCGCTGGTCGGAGTGAAGGGCGAGCCGGCTACATTGTTCTTCTCGCAATCGGCTGACGGGACCGCGGACCTCGGCAGCCTGATGCGCCGGACACTCGCTTCGTTTGGTGGCAAGGGTGGGGGTGCCAAGAATTTCGCGCAGGGCGGTGGCCTCGATCCAACTCGCCTGGAAGAGGCGTTCTCGTTGGCCCAATCGCTGCTGGATAAACTCTCAACGGAATGACGCGCGGTTGCTTTGGGAGGGCGAAAAGTCGTGCCGCCTGACGGAATGTCCGGCATCTTATTTTGCGTCACGCCCGATGATCCGGGAACATTGGTGGGGCCGCCTTCGTATTGACGGTTGGAGCGTTCCGGGCATGATATGCCCCGGCGCGCCGGGCGGCGAGGACATCGCCCTACCGCCATTGGTTGAGAGGTCAACGTCATGGGCACTCTATGGAGCGATCTGCGTTTCGGCTGGAGGCAGCTCGCCAAGCATCCTGGGTTCACCGCCATTGCCATCGTCACGCTGGCGCTCGGCATTGGAGCAACCACCGCCATTTTCAGCGTGGTGAACGGAGTACTGCTGAAGCCGCTGCCTTATCCCAATCCCGGCCGCGTGATGATTCTGCACGGAGTCACGCGCAAGTTTTCGTCGATGTCGGTTTCCTATCCGAATTTTCTCGACTGGCGGCGCATGAACCGTTCGTTCACGGACCTCGCGGCTTACCGCTGGGATAGCTTCAATCTCTCGGTTCGCACAGGCGCGGAGGTGGTTTCAGCAAGGATGGTTTCGTCCGGATTCTTCAGCATTCTCGGCGTTCCGCCGATGCTCGGCCGGGGGTTTTCCGCCTCGGACGATCACTTGGGGGCCGCGCGCACTATCGTTTTGACCTATAACTTCTGGCAGAAGCATTTTGGCGGGAAATCATCCGTCATCGGCAAGCCCATCACCCTGGGCGGCAAGAGCTATGAGGTTATCGGAGTCTTGCCCAAAAACTTCTGGTTCCTTGGTTCCAACGACGTTTTCGTTCCCATCGGCGTTTACGACCGTTTGTGGACGCACCATCGGGATATGAACCCGGGATTGCGCGTGGTCGGACGTCTCAAGGCCGGCGTCACGCCAGAACAGGCGCAGGCCGATATGACGGCCATCGCCGGGCGGCTGGCCCAGGAATATCCCAAGGATGATGCCGGCGTCGGCATCGGCATGTCGCCGGTTTTGGCTTCGAGCGTTGGGGATGCGCGCGGCGTGTTGTGGCTGCTGTTGGGCGCCGTGTGCTTTGTGCTGCTCATCGCCTGCGTGAACGTGGCGAACCTGCTGCTCAGCCGCGCCGCCTCCCGGCAGAGGGAGATGGCCACTCGCGCCGCGCTGGGCGCAAACGCCCGTCGCGTGCTGCGGCAGCTTCTTACGGAGAGCGTCTTGCTGGGCCTCCTGGGCGGCGGCCTGGGAGTATTCCTGGCCTCGCTGGGAACCAAGCTGCTCCTGTCCCATGTCCCGGGCGATTTGCCACGGTCTGAAAACGTGGGCATTGATCTCCACGTGCTGCTGTTTGTGGTTGCGGTCTCGGTGATGACGGGAGTCATTTTCGGCCTTGCACCGGCGCTGCGATCTGCCAAGCCCGACTTGCAGGACGCTCTCAAGGAAGGCAGCCGCGGCTCGACGGGCGGCCATCACCGCTTGCAGCGCGGATTGGTCGTTGCCGAGGTAGGGCTCGCCTTGGTACTGCTGATCGGCGCTGGGCTGACGCTCAGGAGCATCTGGTATCTTGCCTCGGTGAACATCGGTTTCGATCCGGATCACGCCCTCAGTTTCAACGTTTCCCTTCCTCCAGCGCGTTACACGGAGGCGAACAGCAATCGGACTTTCTATAAGGATTTGCTGGCGAGGCTTCGCGCCCTGCCGGGAGTGGAGGCGGCGGGAGCAACGGATGACATGCCCATGAGCGGCAGCGATAGCGAGATCGATTTCTACGTCGAAGGACGGCCTAAACCCGAGATGCAATACATGCCGGAGACCATGTTCTATCTGAGCACGCCCGGCTATATTCGCGCCATGGGGATCAACCTGTTGCGCGGGCGCTTCTTTACCGACCAGGATGACCTCAGCTCGCAGCCCGTCGTGGTGATTGACAGCGTCTTGGCCCGCACGATGTTTCCCCATCAGAATCCCATCGGCCAGCACATCATTATTCCTTTCCCAGGCCTCGATGTTCCGCGGGAAATCGTCGGCCTGGTGCATCACATCAAGCATTTTGGGCCGGCGGGCGACAAGGGCTGGCAGGTTCAGAACGATATGTATATGCCCGTGGTGCAGATACCGGACCAGTTGTACAAGAGCCACGGGGTACTGAACCTGACTCTGGTTGTCCGCACGTCGGTCGATCCGCGAAGCATGACGGCTGCCGTGACCCACGCTGTGCATTCGCTTGACAACGGCGTGGCGGTGAACGAGGTTCAGACCGTTAACGCCATGGAGCGCTCGTCGCTCGCCGCGCAGCGGTTTACGATGATGCTGATGGCGATTTTTGCCGCATTGGCCCTGGTGCTGGCTGCGATTGGAATCTACGGCGTGATTTCCTATTCGGTGAGCCAGCGCACGCACGAGATTGGTATCCGCATGGCGCTCGGAGCCGAGCGGCGCGACTTACTTCTTTGGGTGGCGAGGCAGGGCATGACTCTCGCCCTTTGCGGTGTTGCAGCAGGCATCATTGCCGCCCTGGGCTTGACGCGCTTGATGAGCAGCTTGCTTTATGGAGTGCGGCCCGCCGATCCTGCTACCTTTGTGGCGGTTTCACTCGCCTTAATTGGCGTGGCGCTTGCGGCGTGCTATGTCCCGGCGCGGCGCGCAACAAAAATCGATCCCATGGAAGCGTTGAGGTACGAGTGAAACATTCAGCCATTCGTGCCACCTGCCCAAAAGGTAGTGGTGCAGTTTCGTTTTGTAGCGGCGGTGTCCCCACCGCCGTCATTGTTTGTACGGAACTTCGGCGCTGAGGACAGCGCCGCTACAGCAAACTGTACGACTACTGGCCAAAAGGCTAGTTTCGCGCGTGCTTGAGCGTGGAGTAAGATCGAGCCATGAAAACACAACTGAAGATCGCAGTGCTTGGCGCTGGAAACGTGGGCGGCGCGCTGGGACGTCTGTGGGCCGCGGCTGGCCACGAAGTCACATTCGGCGTGCCCGATCCTCGCGGCGAGCGAGTGGCCGCTGCGGTGGCGGCCCTGCAGGGTCGCGGCCGCGCGGCTGGCGTGGCTGAGGCGGCTGCGCCGGCGGAGGTCGTCGCGCTTTGCGTCCCATGGACTGCCGCCGAAGCCGCTATTCGGACGTCCGGCAGCTTGTCGGGCAAGGTCGTGATTGACTGCATGAACCCGCTTTCCGCGGACCTCAAGGGCTTGACCGTCGGAACCACGACCTCGGCGGCGGAGCTCGTCGCCGGCTGGGCGAAGGGAGCGAAAGTGGTGAAGGCCTTCAATACCATCGGCGCTTTCAATTTCGGCAACGCTCAATACGGATCGCAGCGGGCGGACGGGTTCTATTGCGGCGATGACGCTGCCGCCAAGACGGTGGTCAAGGACCTCGTTGACCAGGCTGGGCTGGATCCTGTCGACGTGGGACCGCTGACCAACGCGCGGTGGCTTGAAGCGCTCGCCATGCTGTGGATCGACCTGGCCGTTAACCAGCGCCTGGGAGCAAACCACGCCTTCAAGTTGCTGCGGCGCTAATCCGGAAACTCGACAGAGGCACGGCTCCGCGTTGATCTCTCCGCCAGAGTCGAAACGAGCGCTGCCTTGCCTCGCGCCGGAATTCAACAAATGTCCCCCTCCAACAATGCGCCGGTCCCCGGTTGATTGCCCTCTGCCGGCTTGGACTGAAATGCGTTGGCGTGCACTGGCCCCGTGCTGTCGTATACTCTGATTGGGGCTTCGGGACAGTGCCAACCTAACTCCTGATCACTCCAGGAATCGATCTTCTCTCTTGCTTCTAGCGGTAACGTCGGAGGCCGATGGCGAGGCGTCACTGGTATTTGGTCTTTCTGGCCCTTTTCAGGGCTTCCCGCAGCATTGCCGCCGGCATGATCACGCTGGCCTTTCCGTATCTGGTCCTCACCAGCCTCCACCG
>JBOGKI010000358.1:0-5348 GCA_050745605.1 Terriglobia bacterium
ACTCAGAGCCAGGGGCTGTCCTCAGCCTCCTGGGTAAGGCCGAGCGCCGCTCTTATCGCCCCTGTGAGAACCTCACGGGGGCGATCCTTCTAACGTCCCATGGGCATACCCCTTAGCGAGAAAGTCGAAAGCAACGTCGAAAAGTTTCTGTCGAGTGATCGCCTCGGAGTCGATTTTGGCGATAAGGCGCACGGTGTGTCGGTTGTCCAGGGCAACAAAGTCATCTTCGGGGCGACCTTAATCGACGAAAGCGATTCGGACCTCAAGAAGCGCCGCCAGTCAAGGCGGGGCCGCCGCACCCGCGAAAGCCGCCGCCAGCGGTTAGCGCGGCTTCGCCAGTGGTGCCGTAGAAACCACTTGCCTGATCCTGACCCTTACGTCAACCGCGAAGTCAACTCTGTGGTTTGGCCGCCGACCCGTGGCGGTAAGCCCACATCAGCGTTGAAGAGCTTGACGAAGGAGCAGCGGAAAGCCTGCTACGCGGCGCTGGAAGATGACCCTCATTGGCAGCAGTTCCTCAAGCTGCCGCCCGAGGCCGTCAACCAATGCGCATTGATTAATCCGTTTATTGCCCGCCGCTTGGCCCGAGAAGGCCTAGCAACGCCTTTGGTCTTTGTTCGAGCTTTGTGGCACCTGTTCGAGCATCGCGGGTTCGACTGGTATAGGCGCACCCGCGGAGAAAGAGAGGAGGATGATTACCTGGAAAGCAAGGACGCGCTGATCCGACACCTCAAAACGTTGGTGCTGCCCGGAGACGAAGACCTCCAAAGGATTCGGGCGGAGATTCAAGAGCGCGACAAAGAGAGACGAGAGAAGTTCAGCAAGGCCAAGCCTTGGCTCGACGATGATGAAGTCAAGAAAGAACTCGCCGGAGCCGTGGCGCGCGGCAAGGGCTTCCCCGCCAGACGGAATTTGACCCCTCCTCGCCATCATGTTGAGGATGAACTCAAACTATGCCTCAATAGCCTTCCGACGGACAGCATGGTTGACGATTTCGGACGAAAGAAAGATCAACCAGCTATCTCCCCACAGGAAAAGCGCACTCTCACGTATCACGGTCTCAAGAAATTGCTGAACTGGAATCGCCGGGAGCCGCGCTTCGACAACCGCCAACTGCGCGGATGCACGTGGTGCGCCATGCGTGGCATACATCGCAACACTCCACGGAAGAAGAATGTCGTGAAGCTGCTTATTGAGGCCTCGATCCGAGACATCAAAGTGGCGGCAGGTGAAGCAGCAAAGTCAGCAGAGGCTGAGGCGGTGAAGCAAAAGCGGGTTTCGCGCAAACAGCGTATGGCGCTGACTGACGCCACGCGCGCGCTCTGGACGGAAGAAGCCGAGAAAATCAGGGCGCTCGTTTTCAGTTCCGCGTTAACGCGTGACCAACTCAAGGAAGAATTACAGAGGTTCTTCAAGGATTACGCGCTCCTGCCCAAACGTGTCTTCGTTAAGGAAGGCGAAAAGGTAAAGAAGAAGCTCCAGCTTGCCGACCCCTACGCCCATCATCGTGAAGAACTGTTGAACTTGGCTGACGGTTTACACCACCGCAGGCGCCTCGCGGGGCGAGTGCGGTTCTGTGAAGCCTGCTTGAAGGTTTACGCGCAAACATCACCCGAAAACCGTAAACCCCCGGTGGGCGAGTCGGATGTAGTGCTAAGCCAAAGACTTCTGAAGGCACGCTGTGACCGCTTGGTGGCCTGGATCAAGCAAAATGTGAGGCAGCAGTTTCCCGTCGAATACATTCGCATCGAGGCCGTGCTGCCCCGGCCCGAAGATAAGGCCCGGCTCAAGGCGCAAGCTGCCACCACAGAACCCGACCAGCTTCCAAGAGAAAAACTCAAGTTTCGTCTCATGGAAGAGGTCGGAGTGCTCTGCAAAGGTTGTAACAAGCCGTATCGGAAATGGAAGCGCCGGGGTCCGGAGTCCAAGCGCGATAAAGCGTTTTGCCAATGCTCGAAGCCTGACCTCTCGGGGCGGTGCGCCTACTGCGCCGAGTATTTTTCCCCAACCGAACTCCAGATCGAACACATCTATCCCAAGAACCCGGTCGACACTAGCGGGGGAATCGGCCCTGACGCGCAGATCAATAAAACTGTTGCGTGCTCGGCATGCAACCAGGGTGAAAAGAAGAACCGCCTTCCCTTCGATTATTTCCAAAAGGTCGTGGGCGGCAATTCCTGGCAAGAATGGAAGCGTCGCACCCGTGAATTCAACTGGCCGGAAGCAAAACGCAAGGTCGCCATCCTCGAAGAATATAGGCTCCCTGAGGAGCTCGGCGATGTTGCATTAGCGCGGACCGGACTGGTTCACCGCTACCTGCGCCAGAAGCTGGCGGCGCTGTTCCTGCCCGATCAAACCAAAATCCTAAAAGACGCCAAGGCCGGAACCGACCAAAAGAATGAAGCCAAGGTGTTTTTAGACCAGCACATGAGCACCCCGGCGGGTTGGATGACCCGGCAATGCCGGAACGACTGGGAGCACATCGAAGAGGATGGCCACGTTAGGCCACTCGTTCCGCGTAAGAGTCCTTTACTCACGGCGGAGCAGCGGGAGAAGCGACTTCAAGAAACTCTGGCCCAGGCGCGGAACGAAGGGCATAGACAAGACATCATGGAAGGCCAAACAAAGCGCGCAAAAATCGAAGAACAGTTGCGCCAACTACAAAAGATCGCTGTTTGTGACCGCACGAATTTGAACCACCACTGGATCGATGCGGCAGTTCTGGCCTCACTTCCCCCGCAAGCCAACCAGCCCGTTGAAAGGGGCGGAATCTGGGTTCGCAAGGGTCGTGAGGTTCGTGCGGGTGACCGATTCGCTCCCCGTGCCGCCGAATTCCTCGAGCGCTGGGGCGACGGCTCGGTGATCTTCGAGTTGGGACAGCATTTGCCGCGATTTAAGGAGAGGCAGCAGGAAGAAAGCCTTTACGGGCCGCCCAGGGAGTCTGTCAAGGTCAAGGAGAAGGCTGGTTTCAAACCGATAACTATTCCCAAAGGGCTTCAGGAGCAAGCGAAATGCCTCCCTCAAGAGATTTTCGAATTTGCAGATGGCAAACTAGAAGCTCGCCGCGACGCGTCGATGACCCACGAACGCGCAAAAGCGGTTCTTGAGGCGATTACCAACGCAGACCTGCGCAGCAGGGTCGGGAATCTCCTGGAAAAAAACTATCAGTTCCACGAACCTCCGGTAATCTTCGAGCCAGTCGCAAACCTCAAGGTGCAGGATAAGGAACAGATTGTTTCACAACATTGGCGCAAGGTTTTTGGCGAGTTGGGTAAGAGGGAATACGATTTCCCGAAAAAACGTTCTGATGAGGTTGGCGAAGAGGGCGAAAGCAAAACAGTAAAAATGGAACGGCGCCTTCCCAAAAGTGACGAGTGTCTCCCGCCGGAAGCATGGGCGCAATGGGTCAAGGAAAAAAACGCGGAGCTTCAAAAGCGGCACAAGGGAGAGGTAAGTGTCCCTAAGCGCTTGCGCATCTACTTTGAGAAGCTTACACCTAACGAAGCAGTCACATTTCCAGGCGGCGAGAAGTCAGCGCGCAGCAAGCGGGGCATCCGCAAACCTCGGCGTCTAACGCGCATGACGCCGGTCGGTAGTCACGCGGTGATTGACCCTGAATCCGGGGAACTCACGGTGGTTCTCAATCCCTGGAAACGACACGTTGAAAAAACTTCCGTACAGAGCCCGCGAGGTGAGCGCGTCTACAAAGGTGATTGTATCTGGCATCCCGGCCAGCAGAGCAAGAAACGCGCTAAAGGCATCCAGACCGGCTGGTACCGCATTATCGAAATGAGCCCGGCCAAGCAAATGCTCTTTGGAAAGGTAAAAGAGCCGGAACTAAAAGCCGTACCCGCCTGGCAAGACCTCAATCAGCTTGTCCAAAATACTCGGGCGCAAGAACCGGATACCGGAAAACGCAAAAAGATAACGTCGGCTCGTTGGGAAGTGCCCTTTAATGCAGCCGCCATAAGGTCGTTGGCCGTGAAAAAGCAGCTAAAGATCAAGCGCCGATTCGAAGACCTGCCGGGGTTGGTCGAAGAGAGTCGGCGCGGCGAGGACAACAATGGAAGCGGAACCATCCCCACAACCGGAAACTGACCGCGTATCCCCTTCCCGCCCGGAGTTCGAACTTCTTCCCGACACACCGCGACAAATCAATCTCTTCACTGGCGAAGCCGACCTGCCCAATTCCATGCTGCTGAGCTTTCCTGCCGGTGTGCGGGAGTGGGTGCTGGAAGAGGGGCTGACGGTGGTGCAAAGTCCCGAAGGCCTCACCGTAAGCATTTCAGGCTTTGGCGGTTACGTAGGCAAGAAGAGCGAGCGCCTGGTCCTGAAGAAGAAGGATGGCAAGATGGTGTGGCAGATTCCCTTCGAGCAGTTGCACGAGCTGGAGGTATCGAGCGCCGGCATTTCGCTCTCCACCGACGTGCTGGCGGCGCTGGCCGACCGTGGCGTGCGCGTCTCCCTGATCGGCTTCAACGGTCGGCCCGTGGCCCAACTTTCCTCTCCCATGCTCACCGCCAGCGTCGCCATCCGGCGGGCGCAGCTTGAGGCGCTGGAGAACGGCCGCGGCCTGATCCTGGGGCGAGCCGTGGCCGCTGGCAAGCTCCTGAATCAGGCCCGCCTGTTGAAATACTTCGTCAAGAACCAGCGGACCGCCGAGCCGGAACTTTTCGCGGCGATTCAGGAGCGAGTGGGGGCGATCCTCGAAAGCCGCCGTGAGATTCTGCGCGGGCCCTGGTCCAGCCTGGAGCGGGCGCGCGCTCCGCTTATGGGTTTTGAGGGCAACGCCGCCCGCGTCTATTGGGGCGCCGTGTCGCGCCTGGTGGAAAAGCAGGCGCAGTTTGAAGCCCGCGCCCACCGCGGCGCGGGGGACTTCGTCAACGCCCTCCTCAACTACGGCTACGGTGTTCTTTACAGTCAGGTGTGGGGCGCGGTCCAGAATGCCGGTCTTGAACCCTTCGCGGGCTTCCTGCACACGGACCGGCCCGGCAAGCCCAGCCTGGTCCTTGACCTCACTGAAGAGTTCCGGGCGCCCGTGGTGGACCGCACCGTGATTGCGGGATTGCGCCTCGGCCAATTTCAGCCGCCCGCAGAGCCTCAGGGCGGCACCCTGGGCCCTGCCGCTCGCTCCGCCCTGGTGGACCGGCTGCTTCGCCGCCTCGAATCCCGCGAACGCTGGCAGGGAGCGGACTACCAGGTGCGCTCCATCATCCAGATGCAGGCCCGCCAGGTGGCGTCGTTCCTGACGGGACGGACGGGCAAGTATGTGCCGTTCCGCTTCAAGTGGTAGAGGTTCGAGGGCTTCTGTAGCGGCGGTCTCCGACCGCCGGTCTTGATTCCAGGAC
>JBOGKI010000359.1:0-5344 GCA_050745605.1 Terriglobia bacterium
TCAGGGTCATGCGTCGCCCGGCATGTATGCCCGAGCGTTTCTGGAAGGGCGCCTGGCGGCTCGCCAACTGGAGAATTTCCGCCGCGAGCTGAAAGAGGGGGGCGGACTTTCGTCCTATCCCCACCCCTGGCTCATGCCCGATTTCTGGGAGTTTCCAACGGTTTCAATGGGCCTGGGTCCGATCATGTCCATCTACCAGGCGCACTTCTGCCACTACTTGCAGGATCGCGGCCTGAAGGAATTGGGCGACAGCAAAGTGTGGACCTTCCTGGGTGACGGCGAAACCGATGAGCCGGAAACGCTGGGGGCGATTTCCCTGGCCGCCCGCGAGAAGCTGGATAACCTGATTTTTGTCGTCAACTGCAACCTGCAACGCCTGGATGGCCCGGTGCGCGGCAATGGCAACATCATTCAAGAATTGGAAGCCGGGTTCCGGGGCGCGGGCTGGAACGTGATCAAAGTGATTTGGGGCACGGATTGGGACCCGCTGCTTGAAAAGGACCGCGAGGGCCTGCTGGTGAAGCGAATGGGCGAAATCGTGGACGGGCAGTGGCAGAAGTATTCCGTGGAAAGCGGCAAATACTTCCGGGAGCACTTCTTCGGTACGGACCCGAGGTTGCTCGAACTGGTCAAGAACTATTCCGACGAGCAGTTGGGCCGGATGCGGCTGGGCGGGCACGATCCGAAGAAGGTGTACGCTGCGTACAAGGCCGCCGTTGAGCACCAAGGCTCACCCACCGTGATCCTGGCTCGAACCATCAAGGGCTACGGTCTCGGTGAAAGCGGCGAAGGCAAGAACATCACCCACCAGCAGAAGAAGCTGAATGACGATGAAGTGAAGCGGTTCCGCACGCGCTTCGGCATCCCGATTTCCGATGATGGGGTCAAGGACGCGCCGTTTTATAAACCCTCCGACGACAGCACCGAGATGCAGTACCTTCACCAGCGCCGGCACGAGCTGGGCGGCTACCTTCCGGCGCGCAGCGTGTGCGCGCCGGCGCTTAAAGCGCCGGCTGAGGATTTCTTCGAAGAATTCTACGAAGGCACCGGCGAGCGCGGCGTCTCCACCACCATGGTGTTTGTCCGCCTTCTGGCAAAGCTGCTTAAAGACAAGGAACTGGGGAAGCTGGTGGTGCCGATTGTGCCGGATGAAGCTCGAACCTTCGGCATGGAGGCGCTGTTCCGGCAGGTGGGGATTTACTCCCACGCCGGCCAGCTCTACGAGCCGGTGGATCGGGACACGCTGCTCTATTACAAGGAAGCCCAGAACGGCCAGATCATGGAGGAAGGCATCACCGAGGCGGGATCCATTTCCTCTTTCATCGCCGCGGGCAGCGCCTACGCGATCCACGGCATCAATACGATTCCGTTTTTTATTTTCTATTCGATGTTTGGACTGCAAAGGGTGGGCGACCTGGTGTGGGCCGCCGCCGATTCCCGCGTCAGGGGATTCCTGGTGGGTGGCACAGCGGGGCGCACCACGCTCTCCGGCGAAGGATTGCAGCATCAGGACGGCAACAGCCATCTGCTGGCTTATCCGGTTCCGAACCTCGTGGCTTATGATCCGGCCTTCGCTTTTGAAATCGCGGTGATCGTTCGGGATGGCATCCGCCGCATGTACGAAGAACAGGAAAGCATTTTCTACTACATGACGGTGATGAATGAGCAATATCCCATGCCGCCGATGCCGAAAGGCGCGAAAGAAGGCATCTTGAAGGGTATGTATCTCTTCAAAACTTCGGAAAAGAAGAGCGCGAAGCTGCGAGCCCAACTGTTGGGCAGCGGGGCGATTCTGAACGAAGCTCTGAAAGCGCAGCAAATGCTCGAGGAGAAGTATGGGGTGGCAGCCGATGTGTGGAGCGTGACCAGTTACAAGGAGTTATATCGCGATGCTCACGCCGTGGAACGCTGGAATATGCTCCACCCCGCTGAGAAGCCACGCGTCCCTTATGTCACCGAGTGTCTGGCGAATACCGAGGGTGTGGTGGTGGCGGCTTCGGATTACGTCAAGGCGTTGGCCGACTCCGTTTCCCGCTGGGTCTCCCGGCCGGTTGTTTCACTCGGAACTGACGGCTTTGGACGAAGCGAAGGCCGCAAATCCCTGCGCGATTTCTTCGAAGTGGATTCAAGGTTCATCACGCTGGCGGCGCTTTCATCGCTGGCGCGCGAGCAAAAGGTGAAGCCTGAAGTGGTGGAGAAAGCCCTGAAGGACCTCGAAATCAATCCTGAAAAACCCATTCCCGTGAACTCGTAAAGGACAGAGATACAGATGCCGGCTGAATTCAGAATTCCTGAGCTCGGTGAGAACATCAAATCGGGCGATTTGGTGAAAATCCTGGTTAAGGTCGGGGACACGATTGAAGTGGATCAGCCGGTGATTGAGCTCGAGACGGACAAGGCGACGGTCGAGGTTCCTTCCCCGGTGAGCGGCGTTGTCCAGCAAATCAACGTCAAGGAAGGCGAGAAAGTCAAGGTTGGGCAGTTGGTCTTGACGGTGAATGGCGCGGGGGAGAAAGGTAAATCCGCGGAAAAGTCGTCCGCCGGGCAGCACCCGAAGAAGGAGGCGTCCGCCGCCAAGAGAGAACTGGTAAATGCGGAGGAAGCTCAGCCCGCTGAAGCCAAACCTCAAGAAGCGCCGCCTAAATCCCACGCTCCCCAGGCCGAAGCGCCTCATGCTGAGGCCGCCGCGGGGACGAGGCCGGAGGCTGGGGCTGAGGCCGAGCCGGAAGCCGAAGCCGAGATTGAAACCGAGAGCGGAATTCCCGTACCCGCAGCTCCCTCGGTGCGAAGAATGGCGCGCGAACTGGGCCTGGACATTCGACAGGTGCCCGGATCCGGGGCGGGCGGCAGAATCAGCGCCGATGATGTTACTCGCCGCGCTAAGAGCATTATCACAGGGACCGCCGGAAAGCTCGGGATGGCGGCGCCGTCGCTTCCGGATTTCTCCCGTTGGGGCGCCGTCGAGCGGCAGAAGATGTCCAACATCCGGCGCAGCACGGCGGAGCACCTGAGTCAGGCTTGGAACGCGATTCCGCACGTCACGCAGCACGATGAGGCGGACATTACCCATCTCGAAGCATTGCGCAAGCAGTTCGGGGCCAAGGCCGAAGCTGCCGGTGGCAAGCTGACCGTTACCGCTGTGGCGTTGAAAGTGGTGGCGTCCGCGCTGCGTGTTTTTCCGCAATTTGCCGCGAGCATTGATCCGGCGGCGAATGAGATCATTTCTAAAAAGTATTGCCACATCGGTGTGGCCGTCGACACCGATCGCGGGCTGCTGGTCCCCGTCGTCCGGGATGTGGACCGCAAGAACATCATCCAGCTTGCGGCGGAGCTTTCAAAACTCGCCGCCAAAGCCAGGGACAAGAAACTGGCCCTTGAAGAGATGGAAGGCGGCGTTTTTACCATTACCAACCTCGGCGGCATCGGCGGCACGGATTTCACGCCCATTGTCAATTTTCCGGAAGTAGCGATCCTGGGAATATCGCGGGCCTCCATCCGGCCCCTTTACCGCGACGGCAAGTTTGAGCCCCGGCTGATGTTGCCGCTTTCGCTGTCCTACGATCACCGGCTGATTGACGGGGCGGATGCAGCGCGGTTCGCGCGCTGGGTTGCTGAGGCGCTGGAACAGCCGTTCCTGCTGGCCCTGCAAGGCTGAGCCGTCCATTTCCTCCCCTTATTCCGAAGAGCAGGTTTCAAGAAGCAAGGCGAAGAGCCGAAAAATGAGCGAAGCACCAAATTCTACAGAGCTTGCTGTGATTGGCGCCGGGCCGGGCGGATACGCCGCGGCGTTTCTGGGCGCCGACTTGGGCATGAAAGTGACGCTGATCGGGACGGACAAGAACCCTGGCGGGGTTTGCCTTTATTGTGGCTGCATTCCTTCCAAAGCTTTGCTGCACGTGGCCAAGCTCCTTTACGAAACCCGGCAGGCAGCTAATTGGGGCATTCGCTTCACCGAACCCAAGATTGAATTGGATAAGCTTCGCGGCTGGAAAGAATCCGTAGTGAATAAACTCACGGGCGGCTTGGGCATTCTGAGCAAGCAACGTTCCGTCCGTTACGCTCAGGGCGAGGCGGCCTTTCTGGACTCACAGACCCTCAGCATCAAAGGCAGCGAGGGCGGCGAAGAGAAGCTCGCGTTCCAGCACGCCGTCATCGCCACGGGATCGAGGCCCGCGAAAGTCCCCGGCCTCTCCCTTGAGAGTGGGCGGATGCTAGACTCAACCTCCGCGCTCGACTTGCCCAACGTTCCGAAAACCCTGCTGGTAATTGGCGGCGGCTATATCGGCCTGGAACTGGGCACGGTGTATGCCGCGCTCGGCACGAAAGTTACCGTGGTGGAAATGACGGACGGCCTGCTGCCCGGCGCCGACCGGGACCTGGTTCTGCACCTCTCAAAGCGCCTGGAGAAGATCTTCGAGGCGATCCTGCTGAACACCAGGGTGACGGCGCTAACCGAAGAGGCCAAAGGCATTCGCGCCAAGCTGGACGGCGAGGGCGCGAAGAATGCAGAGATGGTGTTTGAGAAAGTGCTGGTGTCGGTTGGCCGGAAGCCCAACTCTGCCATTCCGGGGCTCGACAAGACCGGCGTGAAGGTGAACGGCAGGGGCTTCATCCAGATTGACCCGCAGCGGCGGACGGATGACCCGAAGATTTACGCCATTGGCGACGTGGCGGGCGAGCCGATGCTGGCGCATAAGGCCACGCACGAAGGCCGCACTGCGGTGGAAGCGATTGCCGGACACAAAGTGGCGTTTGAGCCCCGCGCCATCCCGGCCGTGGTCTTCACGGATCCCGAGATCGCCTGGTGCGGTTTGACCGAAACCCAGGCGGAGGCTGAGAACCGCAAAGTGGTGGTGGCGCGCTTTCCCTGGGCGGCATCGGGCCGCGCTGCCACGCTGGATCGCAGCGACGGGGTGACCAAGCTGGTCATTGATCCCGCTACAGAACGTATCCTCGGCGTTGGCATCGCCGGTCCCGGCGCGGGCGAATTGATTGCGGAAGGCGTGCTGGCCGTCGAGATGGCCGCGCTGGCTACTGACCTGGCCTTGAGCATCCATCCGCATCCTACGCTCACCGAGACGGTGATGAACGCAGCCGAAGTCCGTTTTGGCACGGCCACCGACTTCTACCGGCCAAAGAAAAAGAGCTGATCGCCAGGCTCGTCAAGAGCCGTAGCAGGGCCGCTTCGGTGGCGCATTTTCAGAGGGTGAAAAATTTCGCTTGACAAGCGATGCGGCGCGGGTGTACCTGTTGCACATCCAACGGGTGTTCAACTCAATTTCAAGCTCCAGAGGGGGGTATGATGATACGCCGATCCTGGATGGCCCTTGCGGGGGGGTAATTC
>JBOGKI010000360.1:0-5337 GCA_050745605.1 Terriglobia bacterium
GAGGAACTCCCCAGCAGATCTACGATAAGGTGAAGCAGGCTTATGCCCGGCGGTTTAACCTGGATGTGGGGCCGCCACTCGGATTTGACAACTCCTTTGCGATCGTGGTGCGCGGGGAGGATGCAAAGCGCCTGAACCTCCACACCATTTCCCAGGCTGCGGCTTACACTCCCCAATGGCGTCCCGGCTTTGGCTACGAATTCATGGAGCGCCCGGACGGCTATCAAGGTTTGGTGAAAACTTACGGCCTGCGCTTTGCCTCGCCCCCGCGCATCATGGACCTTGGCCTTCTCTATCGCGCTCTCCAGAGCCATCAAGTCGATTTAGTGGCCGGCAATACCACGGATGGCCAGATTGAGGCGCTGCGCTTCACGATTCTGCAAGACGACCGTCATTATTTCCCGCCTTATCAGGCCGTGGGGGTGGTACGGATGGCCGCGGAGAAACTTCATCCGGAAATCCGCGCGGCGCTCGATCAGCTTGCGGGAAAAATCTCCGCCGCCGAGATGCGAAGGATGAATTATGCCGTGGATGGAGAACATCGAGACGTCCAGGTGGTGGTGCAGGAGTTCCTCAAGTCAAAGGGTCTTTGAGCGCCAGGCCGGCCGCGTGAGAGGCTGCGGCGAGCCGGAGGCGGGATATAAAGTGAACCCGGAAGAGGTCACGCAATATGGACCGCGTATTTAAGGATTGAAGCTATGAGTCATCGTTCTCTGCCCGAGGTGCAAGCCGTGATGCGTCACGGCTTGATTCCCGCGGTTCCTGTGCCATTCAACACCGGCGGCAAGATTGACCTGAGTTCCCAACAGCACTACGCAGCCTACATGGCGGAACAGCCAATCGCGGGCGTAGCCGTGTGGGCCCACACCGGCCGTGGCCTGTACCTGAGCCGCAGCCAGCGAATGCAAGTACTCAAGAGTTGGCGCGAGGCGCTGGCGCCCGGACAGATCCTGGTGGCGGGAGTTGGCGCTCTGGAAGATCGCTCAGCCGGCGCCTCCGCCGTCATGGACTGTGCGCTTGCCATGGCCCACGACGCTCTCGAAGGCGGCGCGGAAGCTCTGCTCGTCCATCCGCCATCTCCTTTTCGCGGCAAGCCTGGCGAGGACGAATTGATTTTGGATTACCACCGGCAACTGGCGTCTTTGAAAGCGCCGCTCGTTCTGTTTTATTTGTACGAGGCAGCCGGAGGAATCTCCTACTCTTCCCGGCTGCTTCGCTCCCTTTTGGAACTTCCTGAGACGCTGGGAATCAAGCTGGCGACGCTCGATAGCGTGATGACCTTTCAGGAAGTCTCGGCTCTGGTGACCCGCGAATTCCCGGGGAAACTTGTGATTACCGGGGAAGACCGCTTCCTGGGCTATAGCTTGATGTGCGGCGCCCAGGCGGCACTGATCGGCATGGGAGCGGTATGCACTCGATTGCAGTACGATTTGATGCAGAGCCATTTCAACGGAAACGCTGCCACGTTCCTCGCCATTTCCCACGCCGTGGACCTCCTGGCCCAGGCGATTTTCGTTTCGCCGATGGAAGGGTACATTCGCCGCATCTTGTGGGCATTGGTCCACTCCGGAGTCCTTCGGCGCGAAAACGCTGAAGACCCGTGGGGACCTCAACTGTCTGAGCGTGAATTCAGGCAGGTTGGAGAAGCGTTGCGCGAACTAGACAAACCGGGAAGTCAAAGTCCCACCAACCACTCCCGTCATGTTTGAATATTTGCCACCTCGAATCCGGCTGCGAGGCCAGCCGCGCCTTAACGATCGCGATGCCCAGCAGATTCGCGGAAACTTTGAGAAGTTCCGGGACGGTCTGCCGCAGGCACTCGAACGATACGTCCTGGAGACTTATGGAATCGATCTGGCCAGCGACTATGGCGGCCTGCCGCTGAAGAATCCTTTCGGCAAGGCGTCCGGACAACTGTCGCTGGCTCGACATCAGGTGGAAAAGGACGCGACCGGCGGGTTGGGATTCGTGGTCCTCAAGACGGTCATTGCTCAGGATCAATCGGGCGGGCAAACCATGCGGGAATGGGTGATTCCCGAGACACGGATGCAGGTGGAGCACATCCAAGGACGCAGCGGCAAAGAAGGGTGGAACGTGGCCTGGAAAGGCCGCGGCTGGTTTGACACCTTCGAGGCTTATTGCCGATTGTTTGAGGAGGCACTCGGGGTGGCCAACACCTCTGGCATGTTAGTGGCGCCTTCCGTCAAGTATCACCTGCCCGCTCCGCACCAGGATTTCTGGAAAAAGGAAGAATACACTTTCACCACGTCCCGTCTCCTGGATAGTTGGAGAAAGTACCGGGGCGACCAGCCCATGCCTTTGGAAAAGGATTTTAGTCCAACCCTGGCCGGGTCTTCGCGGGCGGCGCAGGAAGCAAAAATTCTGGAGTGGCTCCGCACCGTTCCAACTCTGATTCATCGCGCCGCACCCGGGAAAGTTCGCGTGGGCCTGAAGCTTTTTAATGCGCTTTTCGGAGACAGTTTTCAAAGTGCCATGTTGGAAACTGTTCATGAATCCCGCCCGGGCGAAGATCGCGCTGATTTCCTGGTTTATGCCAATCGGCTCTTCGATCCGGCAATCGAGTTCGAAGGAAAGGTGGGCTTGGCCTACGGCGGCCCGGACTTAAGCGAGCGGAACCTGGCGGTCCTCGAACGGTTTCTGTCGGCCCGGCGCGAGCGGGCTCAAGACCGGGGCGGACGCCACCAGGCCGGCCTGCTGGCGCTTTCGGCAACGGGTGACATCAGCTCGGGAAGGATGGCGGTGGAATATTTGCTGCGCGGAGCTTCAAGTTTCCAGATGCATACTCTGTTTCAGTTGCCCGACCGGGAATTTAGCATGAATAGCGGGAACAAGACACAAAAGGCCTTGCATTATTTGCTGTTCCATCCGGAAGAAGGCTTTATCGCGTGGCTGCTGGACCTGCGCGAGCGACTCGGCTTGGCGAGCGATGCCAGCATCCGCCAAATCGCCGACCGGTGCCGCAACCATTGGGACACCGTCACGGCAAGATTGATAGTCCATCGTAGAAACCCGCGGTAATTTGATGGATTGGCCGTATCCCATGAAAATCCGCCGCACGCCTTGACGCATTGATGAGGTACGTTCCGAAGCTCGGCTATTGAAATCGAGGAGCGACGCTGGTATGCGAGTGCGCCCGATGGCCCAACGGGACATCGCCGCCGGAATGAGGTTAGTAAAAGCGGCGGGATGGAATCAGACGGAAGCGGACTGGAATCGCTTTCTCAAAGCCGGCTCCGAAAGCTGTTTTGTGGCGGAATCGGACGGTGAAATCTGGGGCACAGTGGCGACCATCGTCTATGAAAATCAACTCGCCTGGATTGGAATGGTTCTGGTGAGCCCGGAGCACCGAGGCAAGGGGACGGGCACTCTGCTTATGAAGCGGGCTCTGGAGCACCTTGATTCCAACGGAGCACTCACGGTTAAACTGGATGCAACTCCGCAAGGCGCGCCCCTTTACAAACGCCTCGGATTCACACCTGAATACGAGATTGAGCGCTGGGTCCTGGAAGGATCCCAGCGGCAGTGGCACGCTGAGCCGAGTTTTGTTCGGCCGGAAGAGGGCGGGCATGACTTGGAAGAGATCGTCAAGCTGGATCGTGAAGCGTTTGGCGCCGGGCGCGGCGATTTGCTTCGGTCGCTCCATCGCGATGCCCCCGAACTTACGGCTGCAGTTCAAACCCGGGCAACACTGGCAGGATACACATTAGGCCGCCACGGCTTGCACGCCGACCATCTGGGTCCCTGGATGGCGCGAGATCAACTTGCAGCCAGCAAGTTGCTGGAACGATTTGTCAGACGCTCCACGGCTAGGCGAATTGTAGTTGATTGCATAGAATCAAACCTCTTGGCGCGTAGCCTCCTCCAATCTTCAGGGTTTGAGTACTCGCGACGGCTCACGCGGATGGTCCGGGGAACAAATCGTCAGCCCGGACCCTCTGAAATTCTCTGCGCCATTCTGGGCCCGGAATTTGGGTGAAAATCCACCGATCGAGAGCGCTCCGGCGAGAGCCAGGCGTTGCTGCGATTTTTTCGTCTTGTCCGTACACGAAGGATTCGTCATCGACCTCGGGGCTTTTCAACATCCTGATACACTCAGGATTCAATCACCAAAATCCGCGGCAGAGGCTCCTTTCCTGATGACAACCTTTCGGTCGGCGCGCGTCTTCTATGGCTGGTGGATTGTTCTCGCCGCTTTTTTGAATCTCTTCTTCGCGGTGGGTGTTGTCTTTTATGGTTTTCCGGTTTTCTATCCGTTGCTCGTGAAATCTCTGGGCTTCACGCGGGCTGAGGCGACCCAGGGTTTCCTATTAGGATTTCTCGTCGTCGGCCTGCCCTTTGGTTTTCTGGCCGGAGCGCTGATTGACCGGGTGGGCGCCCGCGCGGTAATCCTTTCCGGGATCGGTTTTGTCGGCGCTTCGCTGATCTTGATGGGCCTCATGTCTCGTCTGTGGGAATACGATCTGCTCTGCGGCACGGAAGTGCTGGGCTATGTTCTGGCAGGGCCCATTCCCAACCAAGTCCTCGTCACCAGTTGGTTTAGCGCCAAACGCGGCCAGGCTATGGGTTATGCCTATCTTGGACTGGGGCTGGGGGGCGCTGCGTCTCCTGTGGCGATCAACTTTCTCATTGGGCGCTTTGGGTGGCGTCATGCCTTTGAAGCTATCGGCGTGATCATCATCATGGTCCTGTTCCCGGTGGGCGTGTGGATTACGCGGTCGTCGCCAGCGCAGAAGGGCCTTCTGCCCGATGGTCTCCGCGAAGATTCCGGTCAGGCGGAACTGGCGACAGTAAACTCTGGAGCGGAAGTGAGGCGCGCAGCCCGCACCCTCAACTTCTGGCTCATCATACTGGGTTGCACGCTGGTGATCGGCGCCATCGGCGCTGTGATTCAACATCTGATCCTCTTCCTCGAAGATCAGGGATATTCTTCAGGCGCCGCTTCCCTGTTCTCAAGCTTCATGCTGATCTCGAGCCTGGCTGGCCGGGTGCTGGTGGGGTATCTGGCGGACCGGTTCCGGAAGAAAAATGTCATGGCGCTTTTCTACCTGGCGCTGGGACTTTCGATCCCACTCCTCTTCTTGGCGCGCCAACCCATCCTCGTTGCGGCGTTTGTGATCATCTTCGGCTTTGCGATGGGTGCCGACTATATGCTGATACCCCTGATCACGGCAGAGTGCTTCGGCTTGAAGGCTCTTGGCAAACTGCTCGCCTTGATCATCATGGGCTACTCGGTGGGTCAGTGGGTGGCGCCCTGGCTGGCAGGACAGATCTTTGATACCTATCACAGTTACAGCGTGGCTTGGTACATCATGGCAG
>JBOGKI010000361.1:0-5330 GCA_050745605.1 Terriglobia bacterium
TGCCTGTTCTCGGCCACACATCCGCGAGATTCGTTCACTGATCCTCCTTGAAACAAAGGCAGACCGAAAACAAAGGAACCTCATTCGGAGAGTAAATGCGAACATCATTTCGCTCGTCAGAGGTAATCCAGCCATCCGCGAGGGTCGCTGGCGAGCTAGCACCCTCGCGCCAGCTGTCCCCGAGTAGTACGTTTCGAAACGCTTCGTAGAACGTGTTGAGAGGCGCGCGACGTCTCAGCCGGCCCAGTGCGTATAACGGACGAGTCGCTGTAGTTCTGGGGTACCTGGCGCGTAAGCGGTCAGCCCAGAAACGGAACGCAGCGGCATTTCGACTAACAAATACTTGTCCGTACGTAGCGGTAACCGCAAAATGACGACAGAGCAGCGAGACAAACTCCTCCGTTGTCCACTCAATTTTGTGGTAAGGATTTTGGGGGTGCCGGCCGTCATAGTTTGTCGGAGAATAACGATATCTATTAGGAGTGGAAATGAGCAGCTTCCCTCGCCTAGAAAGTGTCTTTCGGACGTCGAAGAGAAACCTCTCCGGATCGTCTAGGTGTTCGATTGTTTCGAAGGAAACGCAAAGTTCGAATGATTCGGAGGGAATCTTTGCAAGCTCGCTCAACGGTGCTTGAACAAATTTCAGCCCTTGTCTCGCAGTATACTTTTGCTGAGCGAAGCTGACTGCTGCCTCGTCGATATCGATACCCAGTACGGAGTGTGCGCCGGCCTCCGACAGCATTGCTGAACCGTAGCCGGTTCCACAGGCTGCGTCAAGTACCCGGAAATCTTTTACAAATTGGCGAGCAAAGCGATACCGTGCGAGGTGTTCCGCAAATGTTACATCGCCATTGCCGTCAACCGGTACTACTCTTTCGGTATACCCAGGTTGGAGGATAGCGCAGGACTTAGAAACAGCCATTTTAGCCATCGAGTACACGCCGCCGAAATCGGACAAGTTGAAAGATGTGAGCGACTATGTCGTCCCTTTCCCGTCTGTCAACGGCGATAGCAAAGGAGATCAGAGCATAAGCTGCCATCCCTATGATACAGAATGAGGCAAGCGCTGAAAGGGAATGGATATACCCTATCTCCCGCCCCGCCGGGTCAAACAGCCCATCCACCGTGACATTATATCCCGGGTAGATCGTCTCCACCACCTGCTCAAAGGCGTTGTAGGTGCTCGTCGAGTACGTGTTGCCCGCTTCCAGCACGTTCACGATCCGCCCCTCCGCGTTATACTGATAGGTGTTCGACCCGTCGCTCGTCAGATCCCCCGCCGCATCGTACGTAAAGCCGGAGGTGGTGATCTGGTAGTTCAACGGGTTGAACGTGTACTGCGGACAGGGGCCGTTGGTGTTCTGGTTCTGAGTGCAGGTCATGTTGCCAAGAGCGGGTAGCGCAGAGTTTCGCTTTCCAGAAACTCTGCGGCTCTTGGCTTTCAGATTCGTATAGTGCCCTCGGCGGGCAACAACACCCGATCAATTGCCAGCAGCCTCTCTGTTCCGACCGGTGCGGTCACGCTCCCCGTGCAATCATGCACGCTTGACCATTTCCACTCTTCGGCCTTGCTGACCAACCCCGCCTTCACCGGGTTCAGATGGATGAAGTTGACCTTTTCGTGATACTCCTTGACCGTCCGCAAAGCCCGGTCGAAAAAGCGCCCCTGCCACACGCGGCCCACTCCTTTTCGCTTTGCATTCATCCGCCGGGTCGAACTCACTTTGATGGATTCCGTCACCGCGGAAATGGCGGCCGGGCAGTGCGGAAACAGGATGGCGTGCCAGTGGTCCGGCAAGAAGACCCAGGCCGTCAGCCGGAAACCCTGCGCCGCGCGACGGGATTGGATGGCCCCGGCCAGTAATTCGAATTCCGGCTCGCCCAGATGCGGACGCCCGTGAAACAGGCGGCAGGTCACAAAGAAAAAGCGGTCGCATAGCACCCAGCGCCGGAGACGCGCCATCACGGTCAATTGTAGCCGATGTTCCGGTGGGACAAGCCGCAGAGTTTCTGAGAAGCGAAACTCTGCGCTACCCGGTGTGCCGAGCATGTTCGACAGCTTGGAGATGAGAGTCCTCTACCCAACCTGATGGAGGTGAAGGGTTAGCGAAGCGCAAGGGCGTCGCCGCGAGGCGGGGTCTGAAGGAAGCGTGGAGCAAAGGTGCGAGCCGATGGACAAGAACCGGATAGGAGGCGTGAGCGTCGGGCGAGCGGGCCGGGTTTCGGGAAGCCCATTTCCATCAAGGGCGCAAAACGTAGATTCGGCGGCGATGCACCGAAGGCGGTCGAGCTTACCTCGGGAGATCTGTCGTAGGTCACGGACTCGTGACTGAGGGTGACGCAAGTCATCCTGACCCTGCGGCAGAAGTCAGCAGAAGGCATAGTAGCCGCGCGAGCGGCGAAGGCCTGAACCGTGATCGCGACCAGTAGGGCGAGATTCTCTGGGACGGTCATGCGCCAGCCAATCCGCTACGGCTGAGCTTGCCGGTTCGGATCGGGTGAAGCCCGAAAGGCACCTGGGAGCGGCGAAGCCCCCAACGGCGAGAGCGCACCGAAACTCCGGCCCCTCGTGGGCTCAAGTTGCCGAACCGCCGTATACGTGCTCCGTATGTACGGTGGTGTGGGAGGGGAGGGCGGGTGACCGCTCCCCCTATCCCGATCGGCATCAGGTTTTCAGCGGATAGAGAACAGTTAAGCCCTAATGGGCGGTGCCGCCGTTCCGGCGGACGAGCTTATCGACGACGTCAACCAGCACGTCCAGGCGGCGGTCGGTGTGGGCTTGCGCTTCTGCAAGTTGTAATCCAGCTTTTGCGAGCCGCCCTACCAGGTCCGAAACAGTTGCCATCGATTTTTCCAGACCAGCGATGGCCCCGTCATGCCGTTTGGAAGCTTCAGTAAGCGCCGCAATCTGGCGGGAGTTTTCGGCCAGGCGATTGTCCAGCTCTTGAATCGCAGTCTCGTGGCGCGACTGGTGTTCCATGATGAACTGCATGGTCTTTTCGAGGTCCATAGGGGGAGTATACCATTGATCCCCGCGGGAACCGTGCGGGCCTCGAAAGCGGGTGGCCACGGACAACGCTTTTTGTCCGTGGGCCTTGTGCCAACACCACGCCACCCTTACGATCTGTCCGTACCCAGATCATCCGCGAAACCCCACGACGAGGCAAATCGCTCGTCGTGGCTACCAACCCGTAAACTTCGCGGCTCGCGCAGACGCGGTGTGTCTCGCCGTGTCTGCGTTGTCGGCGGTTGTACTTGAATTGAGTTCAGGCGTTCGAAACAGGTTGTTCCGGCTCTTTGCCCGCGGCTGCGGTGGGCGGAGGCGCGCCGGCGCCGTGGCACTTCTTATACTTCTTGCCGCTGCCGCAGGGGCAGGGATCGTTGCGGCCGATGCGTTCCTTGCGGATGACCTGCTGAGGCTTTTCCATGGCCGCGCCGGCGCCCACCATGCGCATCTCCGCCTGCTCGCGGCGCTTGCGGCGCTGATATTCGCGGATCATCTGCTCCTCTTCTTCAGGGGTACGCAGCAGGAAGAGGTAACGCAGCGACTCATCTTCAATGCGGTCCATCAGCGCTTCAAAAAGGTCGTAGGATTCCCTCTTGTATTCCACCAGCGGATCGCGCTGCCCATAGCCGCGCAGGCCAATGCCTTCCTTCAGGTGGTCCATGGTCAGCAAGTGGTCTTTCCAAAGCGCATCGACCACCTGCAGCAGGATCATGCGTTCATGGGTGCGCATGCGCTCGCTGCCCCACACCTTTTCGCGCTCTTCGTAGCGGTCCCGCACGATCTTTTTCAGGTCCTCAGTGGTCAGGTCGATCAGCTTCGGATCGAATTTCAGGTTTTCAAACTTGCGGAGATCGATCCCGAAGCGCCCCCAGAACTCGGTGCGGAGGGCATCGACTTTCCACTCGTCAAAGCGCTTGTCCTTGGGACAGAAAGTGGTCACCAGCCAATCCACCACGCGGTCGGCTGAATCGAAAATGGTTTCCTTCTGGTCCTGGCCTTTCAGCAGCTCGTTACGGCGCCCATAAATCGTCTCCCGCTGCTTGTTCATGACGTCGTCATATTCCAGCAGGTGCTTGCGGGATTCGAAGTTCTGCGCCTCCACCGATTCCTGCGCCGCCGCGATGCGCTTGGAGATCAGGCGCGACTCGATGGGCACGCCTTCCTCCATGCCCAGGCGGTGCATGATCTTGGAGATGCGCTCGCCGGCGAAGATGCGGAGCAGGTCATCCTCCAGGGAGAGGTAAAAGCGCGAGGAACCCGGATCACCCTGGCGGCCGGCGCGACCGCGCAACTGATTATCAATGCGGCGGGATTCGTGGCGCTCCGTGCCCAGGATGTGGAGGCCGCCGAGCTTCACCACCTCGTCATGCTCGACATCGGTGGTGACTTTGTACTTGCTGACAAATTCCGCCCACTTCTCCCGCCAGCGCTCGTAAGCCTCGTGGTAGAGCTTGAACTCCGCCTCCGGCGAGCCGGAAGCCGGCGGCTCCGGCGGCTCCGGGTCAATTCCTTGCTCCCGGTATTTCTCCGGAGTCTTGCGGAAGTCCTCGCGGGCCAGGAATTCGGGATTGCCGCCCAGCAAAATGTCCGTGCCGCGGCCCGCCATGTTGGTGGAGACGGTGACCGCGCCGATGCGGCCCGCCTGCGCCACAATCAAAGCTTCGCGGTCGTGCTGCTTGGCGTTCAGGATGTTGTGCTTCACCTCGCGATGTTCCAACACTTCCGCGAACCGCGCCGCGGAGCATTGCACGCCGATCAGGTAGTCGAGGACTGGCAGGATCTTATCCGCGCCATTTCCAGAGGCGGATCCGTTGGCGGTTTCCTTAACCAGGCGGATGATCTCCTGCGCAACGGCAGGCTGGGTCAACAGCTCCTGGGAGTCTACGGGGCTGCGCTTCACCGATTTCAAAAGAGCTTGCAGAAAAGCGGCATTGCCGCCCGAGCCGTTGGCTGAGCCCTGGAAGGCTTTCTGGCCCAATACCTTCTGAACCTGGGTGGCCGCGACGCCGGCGCGCGCCAACCAATCGAAAGCCGGGGCGTGCTGCGCGGCCAGGTGGCCGGCCCACCGCTGCACCTTCGGGCCTTCGAGTCCCGCCGCCTTCAGCAGTTCGAGCAAGCGCAATGGCAGCGCCCCGGATTTACGCAGCACGGCGCTGAGTTTTTCCGATTTCTCAATAGCGATAGTGCCCACCAGCACCGGCTGGCCGCGCAGGTGATATTCCTTGATTTCCTCGATCGAGGCGTTGAACTTTTCACGCTCCGTGCGGTAAACCACGTCGGGATTTTCATGCCGGATCAGAGTGCGGTTGGTGGGGATCACCAC
>JBOGKI010000362.1:0-5316 GCA_050745605.1 Terriglobia bacterium
TCGGCATCGGTCCGTTCCGTGACTCCAAACCGCCGCTCCTTCGGGACCAACGGTGGCTCCCGTTTCACCTTCAGGTCATACAGACGGGGCCGCGCTTGCCTCCCGATTTCAAGAAGGTCTTCGAAACCTTCGGTCGTAATCAACGCCACTTTCGCGCCGCGCCGCTCGATAAGACTGTTCGTGGCCACGGTCGTTCCGAGCATGATTTCGATGGAGCTGACTTGACGGGAGGAGCGAGGAACGAGTTGCGCCAGGCCCTTCAGAATTCCTCTGGCCGGATCTTCGCGCGTCGAAAAAACCTTGAGAGCCCTCAGTTCCGGGCCATCAAACATGACCAGATCGGTAAACGTACCCCCCGTATCCACTCCGGCGCGAAGCGCGTAAGCCATTTTCCGCATGAGCGACTGCCCATTCTAACTTGCTTAGCCATTCGCCGGGTTGTTCAGCTTTTGCCACGGCGAGTTCGTCCCGCCATTTACCGGCATGACGGCGTCTCGGCCCCAAGTTGGTCCACTGCCAGAACCAGAAGAAGATTGCGCCAACTCGCGGCCTCCCGCTACAATAAACGGCCACGCCAAGGGGAACGGTTGATCGATCATCTTAGGACTCTCATCACTACACTGGGGCCTATCCTCAGCCGCTACGGCATCTGGGGATTGTTCGCCATTTCGTTTCTGGACTCGTCTTTTCTGGCGTTTCCGGTGATCAACGATCTACTTTTGATCAAGCTCGCCAGCGTCAACCCCCATTATGCGGTTTTTGACGCGATGGTATCGACGCTGGGATCCGTTCTGGGAGCTTACACGCTCTACGCCATTACCCGGCGGGGCCGGAAGATGTTGTCCAAGGAAGGGACGGAGACGCAAAAAACCCAGATTCGGCGCTGGATTGAGCGGAATGATTTCATCTCCATCCTGGTGGGCGCGTTGCTGCCGCCTCCAACTCCCTTCAAGCTTTTCCCGATCATCGCCGGAGGCCTGCATGTAGACGTCTCCAGATTTCTCCTGGCGCTCATCGTCGGACGCGGAATCCGCTTTGGGGCGGAAGCCTGGCTGGGGGCGCGCTATGGCCCGGCGGCTGCCCACTACCTGAAAGGCAGCATCGGTTGGATGTCGCTCGTTGCGGTGGTGGTGATCGTCGTAGCCACTTTGATTTACCGCTGGATGGGTAAGAGGCGCGAAAGCTCGGCGTGAGCCGGACGCCCGCGGCGCGCTGCGGGACTGCCGCCCGTCCTTCATCGAAGCTTTATGGCTGGCTGCTTGCACGGCTTTGGCCTCCGAAAGTGAAGAATTGCTTGAGCACTTTCAGGTTCTTATCTAACACAACCTCGACCATGAATCCCGAGCGCCTCGATCCCAGCGAAGCAAACCTCAGATCGCGGATCGTCACCTCATCCGTTTCCGCCCCTTCGTCCAATTGCGCCCAAGGAAATCGGGCGAAGTTCAAAAATACCTTGGCAGTGTCAGTGTGCTGGGCGGCGACAATCGGGGGCGATGCCTTGGGCTTGCGGAACACACGCTCCTGGTCCAGGTCCACATCGCTATCCAGTGCGTTTACGGGAAGCATGTAGAACGCTGCATCCGTTTCCACCACACCGGTCCAATCGAAGGGATTTATTAGGGAAGGGAAGGCGCCTATCCGGTCAGCCGCTTCCCCGCCGTACAGGTGGGATTCCAACATGCCGGCAGCCCGCCCATGGGAAAGTCCCCGCATCCCCCACAGAAGAGCCATTCCGCACAAGGCGATGATGGCCCCACGCTGCCCCGCTCTTGGGTTTTTCGTCTGCGCTCCTACCTCCTCAGACACGATCCGGAAGAGCACTGGAAGGCCAAGGCCAAGCACCAGGATCAGAAGCAGCCACGGGCCGACAATGGGCATGATGTCCAGGGCGAACCACCTTCCGCTGAAAGGCAGAAAGGGCCGGACGCCGTACTGGTTGGTATAGTCCATGAACAAGTGCAGGGCGGTGGAGAACCAACAGGCCGCAATCAGCCACTTCAGGTTAATGGGCGGCACGTTGGGTTTCTGGCGGGCCCGCCTGCCGAAAAGGTAAAAGAGGAGGGCCAAAGCCCAGCCCAGGACGGTGACACCGATCAGCGAGTGGGTGATGCCGCGATGGTATCGCAGGTAATTGACGCCACCGTGCCAAGCGGCGACGATATCCGCGTCCGGAAGATTGGACCCGATGGCCATCGCCCAAGTGGCGTAGCGCGTCTTGCGGTTAAAACCGGCCTGGCCGAGCGCGATACCCACCAGGGTGTGGGTGAGGTTATCCATGGAGTTTCGTCCAGCGAAGGACTCGAAAGCGGAGTGTAGAGGCGGCGGAAGAGCGTGTCAAGGAATGGTTCAGGAGTGTCGCATTGCCTTCAATTCACAACGAGCAGATGCGGTCTGGTTCGCGGATTGTGGCGTCGATCGTCTTCAAATCACGGGATGAAGCCTGCCGCCGGGACCATCAATTGCCCTAGCGACCGCAAATATCTAAAAAGAGGTGAAACGTTGAAGCCCGCCCTTACGTCTGAACAATATAGCGTCAAAGGGACCATCTCGCGAGGCGGTCGAGTTTAAGGCCGCGTCCGGGTGACGTTCCGTGTTTTAGACTGACCTCGGGAGCGAACGATGCATTGGACGAGAACGATGATCTCCGCTTTGGCTTTGGCGCTGATGGCGGGTTCAGCCGGTCTGAGGATCGCTGCCGCGGTTCCTGCAAGAGTGGGATGGGCGGCTCAATCCCCGCAAAAAGCGGCGCCGGGCGCGAGGGTTAGATCGATCGGCACCGTTCAGGCCATCCACGACAATGCCATCACGCTCAAAACGGACGCAGGGTCTGAAGTCAACGTGCTTGTCCAGGATTCCACAGGCGTGGTTCGCATCGAGCCGGGACAAAAAACGCTGAAGGGCGCGACGCCGATTCGATTGCAGGATTTGCAGGTGGGTGACCGGATCCTGGTGGGCGGAGAGACCGCCACGAGCTCGAAGTCGGTGCTGGCTTCGTCCATCATCGCGATGAAACGCAGCGACATCGAGCAGAAGCAGCGCCAGGAGGAGGAGGAGTGGCAGAGGCATGGCGTGGGCGGGCTGGTGAAGGCTGTCGATTCTAGCGCCGGGACCGTCACCATAACCGCCAGTGTCAAGGGTGAGGACAAGGCGATCACAATCCATACTTCGAAGGGCACCATCCTGCGCCGGTATGCGCCGGGCTCAGTGAGCTTTCAAGCTGCCAAGCCCGGTACGTTCGATCAAATCAAACCCGGCGATCAGCTTCGCGCGCGCGGAACCCTTAGTGCGGACGGTAGTGTAGTCGCGGCGGCGGAGATCGTCTCAGGGTCGTTTCGGAACATCGCCGGCACCGTGATTTCGGTTGACCCTGGCATGAACGAGGTCACGGTGATGGACCTCATCACCAAGAATCCCGTGGCGGTAAAGGTTACGGCGGATTCGGAACTGCGTGAACTGCCGGACGCAACTGCAGAAATGATCGCCGTGCGGCTGAAGCGAGGACCAGCCGGCGCCGGGCCGGCCACCGGCTACGGGCCAGGATCAGCGCCCGCCGCTGCCGGGCCCTCAGGCCAGCAGGCATCACCCAGCGGCGCCTCCGGAAGCTCCCAGCGGCCCCAGCGGGGAGGACTGCCGGGCGGGCCGCCCGATCTTGACCAGATTTTGCGCCATCTGCCGCCGGCTACGGTGGGTGATTTGCACAAGGGTGACGCGGTGATGATCGTATCAACAGAAGGCGCAACTCCCGGAGCGGTCACGGCGATCAAACTCGTGAGCGGTGTCGAACCCATTCTGACGGCTTCTCCAAGCGGACGTCAGGGAGCGGTGCTGCAGTCACTGTGGAGTGGTTTCAGTACCTCCGGTGGCGGCGGAGGAGAATCTGCCGGGGCTGGAACCCCTAGCCCGGCATCACAGTGAAGGCAGGTCCGAGTTGTATTCTACCGGGATTTCGCAGGCCGATAAGCGTCGGAGTTTTGGACGCAGCATGACAGTTTATGGCGGCGTCCCCGGCGCTGCCAGTATTGACCATCCAGGAAGCGGGCGGCGGGAACACAGCCGGGAGTATTCAAAATTCATGCCGGCGGGGGGGACACCGCCGCTACATTAGACGACTTTCCTTGGGAGACCGAATGAGAGTTCGATTACTTGACATGCGCGTTTTGACCTTGTGGGCGGTTTTCTTGCCTTTTCTTGTAGCGGGCCGGATGCTGGCGCAGAGTTCTTCTGGAGCCCTGCGCGGGCAAGTGACGGACCCTTCGGGCGCGGCCGTAACCAAAGCCAGCGTGTCGGTTTCAAGCGTCAGCGGAGGCACTAAGACTGCGAAGACCAACCGGGACGGACAGTACGAAATCAAAGGGCTGGCGCCGGGTGCTTACACGGTGAAGGTCGTGGCGCCGAGCTTCTCGCCATTTGAGCAGCAGACGGTTGCGATCGCCGCGCGCCAAGTTCAGAAACTCAACGTCACTCTTCAGATCGCACAGCAAGTGCAGCAGGTGACGGTGTCGGCTGAAGCGACGCAGCTTAGCGTCCAAGCGGAGAACAATGCCAGCTCGGTAGTGCTGAAAGGGAAAGCCCTGGAGTCGTTGTCGGATGATCCGGATGAAATGCAGGCCGAGCTAGAGGCCCTGGCGGGGCCAGCGGCGGGGCCCAACGGCGGCCAGATCTATATTGACGGTTTCACCGGCGGCCAGCTTCCGCCCAAGTCCGACATCCTCGAGATCCACGTCAACGAGAATCCCTTTTCGGCGGAGTACGACAGAGTTGGTTATGGCCGCATTGAGATCATCACCAAACCGGGCGCAAGCCAATATCATGGCGAAGGCTTTGCCGATGGAAACGACTCCGTGCTTAATTCGCGAACTCCCTTGGTCACGCAAGAGCCGGCCTACCACTCGGAGTTTTTCAACGGCAACCTCGGCGGCCCGCTGGGCCACAAGGCATCGTTCTTTTTCGATGTATTTCGGCGGGACATTAACGACAGCTCTATCGTAAATGCCGTGATTCTCACTCCCAGCCTCGCGCAGACTCCCTTCAGCCAAGCTGTTCTCCATCCCCAGGTTCGGATGAACATCACTCCGAGGGTGGACTATCAGCTCAGCAAGAACAATGTCCTCACGGTCCGCTACCAGCGTTGGTCGGATCGCGGGGTCAATAACGGCATTGGGCAGTTTTCCCTGCTCTCTCAGGCCTACAACAGCAGCGACACCGAGCAAAGCTTGCAGGCGAGTGACACCCAGGTGGTGAGCGACAGGACGGTAAACCAACTGCGCTTCCGGTACCGTTACGAAACCGACGATCAAACGCCGCAAAACCTGCTGC
>JBOGKI010000363.1:0-5315 GCA_050745605.1 Terriglobia bacterium
TTCAGAAGCAGTCGGGTGTATCTTATCAATCCGTCAAGAGTTGAAAAAGGAAATTCCAGGGAAAAGGCTCCGGGGGAGCACGGCTCGAGCTGTGAAGGAATCTCGATGAGAGAGGCACGCCGGTACTCTCCCTTCTGTTGATGCGTGCTTTCGTGCTTCTGTCGGAGTTGAATGCGGCTGGTTATTTTCAGAGCTTCTGGTAGGGAGGGCATGTCATGGAACACCTCACCGACGCGCCCGTTGCCAACATCCTGATTCTGGCCGGGATCATCTTTGTGGCCGTCGGGTTGTTTGGACACATCGGCGGCTTCATCGGCAGCATCTTCGGCAGTATCGAGGCGGGTAAGAAGGCTCGGGTACTTTCAGGCGTGCTTGGAGTTGCCCTGATTGTGGGCGGCGGCTGGATGCACGAGCAGGCCGACAAGCAAGCCGCCGTCCCGAATCCGTCCGCAAACAGCACCGCGGCGGGCGCACCCGCTGCGGCGCCTGCCCAGCCGGCAGCGGGCAGCGGGCTCGAAGGGACGTGGCTCAACACCGCCGACAACGGCAGGAACGGGCTCCACAAGCTTGAGATCCGCCAGGCCGGAAGCGACCTCCAGGTGCATGCCTGGGGGACCTGCATCCCGAAGGACTGCGACTGGGGAATGCAAGAGGCTCCTTTGAGCGGGAGCGCGGCGACCGTCACCTGGAGTCTGGCCCACGGCCAAAGGCAAGCCGCCGTCACCGTCGGACCCGTCGAGTCCGGGCAGCTCAAGGTCGCCATTCATAACACCCTCGCCGACGGGCGCACAAACCAATTCAGCTTCTCGTTCGTCAAAGCGCAGTAGGGTAGGTGGCCAGGACGAGCGCCACGCAACGGAAACCGGCGTCACGCCATTCGCCCGGCCGCTTGAGCGGCCGGACGATGACGAAAAAGAAGCAGTCGGAAAGAAAAAGGCGACGCGGCGCTAGCCCGCCTACTCCCGGCGGGCTCAGGGATGATCCAGTTTCCACTCGACCTGCGCCAGAATTCCTCCCAGGACCTTGGCCTCATAATTTGTCAACTCCATGCGCAGAAACAGCCGTCGCAATTTCAGCAACGCCGCAGCGCGCGTTTGGGGCTGCAGATATCCGGCGCGAGACAGGACGGCCGCAGCGCGGATGAGGAGGTGGTCAAGCGACTGGACGCTGGCGGGGCCGGAATGATGAACCCGCGCCTCGGGTCGTTTCGCGGACGCAGCCTGGGCCCGCACATGCCCGCCTGGCGCCGCTGGTTTCGAGTCCACCAGCCCCGCGCGGGTCAGCTCATAACCGCAAACCGCCACTGACTGGCCGAGGTTCATGGAAGGACAGTCCGGCGCCGTGGGGATTCTTGCCAGGGCATGGCAAAAGCTAAGGTGCTCATTCGACAGTCCGGTCTTCTCTGACCCGAAGAGGATTGCCGCGTGATGATGCCTCCGCTTGCGGTGGAGCCATGCAGCCAGCCCGGTCAAACTCATCAGGTCCTGCGGCAGGGTTCGACGCGCGCCTGCCGTGGTCCCCACCACCAACGTCACCCCCTGCAACGCTTCAGGAAGTGTCGCAACGCCGCGAGCCGACCGGATCAACTCCTCGGCGCCCACGGCGGACCGCGTTTCCCGCCACACCGGCTCATAGGGATCAACCACTACCAAGTCAGAAAGGCCGAAGTTGGCCATGGCCCGGGCGGCGGCGCCAATGTTGAGCGGATTGCGCGGGCGTACCAGGACAACACGCCATTGGAAGCAATGATCGGATGCCATCAGAAACGATTTTAGCGTCTTGCCAGGCAAATCGACGCCAAAGGTTCTTGCAAGTCTTGGGATTGAGGGACGGGCCTTTCTTTATCCACGGCTGGCGCCGCTGGGCTACGTTCTGACACCCCTGCGGGCAATGCTGGGGCGTCGGCCAATCGAACGCGCCCCACGGTCCTGGCATATTGGGGGATTGGTCAACCAGCCCGGCTCTTCGGTTGCGTAGAGGCCGGCTTCAGCCGGGCAAGGGGGTTGCCAGTTTGGCAAGGCGCGCAAGGCTTACGGTTTGGGCAATACAAACCTCATGCCGCTGCCCAACGTGCCGCCCTATAAGGGCGCCGCTACGATCCAATGTGAGGATCAATCATCACCACCTTGGCATCGGCCACCTCACGCCGCTGCCCAACGTGCCGCCCTATAAGGGCGCCGCTACGATCGGTGCGATCCAATGTGAGGATCAATCATCACCACCTTGGCATCGGCCACCTCATTCGAGGGCGCCGCTACGATCGGTGCGATCCAATGTGAGGATCAATCATCACCGCCTTGGCATCGGCCACCTCATTCGAGGGCGCCGCTACAAACCGTGCGATCCAATCTGGGTGCGAATTCTCGGCCCGCCCGCGTGAGGCCACACGAGCCACACATGCTCCGTTCCGAGGGCGACGGCTTTGATTAGTGCTTGGGCGGGGCCGCCGGGGCTGAAGGATCGCTGATCGGCGTCGCGGAGAGGATCCGGACCTTCGACTTGAATTGCTTGTAATCCGTGTACTTGATAATTTCCTTGATGCGGATCGGACCCTGGTCAAAATAAAGCGTGTCATTGGCCATGGTGAAGGTTGGGAACCAATACTTGCCGTCAATCTGCTGCCGCCAGGTGGTGAAGCGGGGAAACAAGTTCTGGCCGTGTTTGCCGGTGAGTTCCGGAACCGGCTTGCCTTCAGCCTTCACAATTTGCAGGTCGCGGTCATCCACCCAGATCACGCCTTTGAAGTATTGTTTTCCCTTCTTGATTTCCTTGGGACGAATCGAAAACACGTAGGCCGTAATGTAATCCACGTGAACGTGTCCCAGATAGCTCACTTCGTATTCGGGCAGATCGTCTGAAGTCATCACGAAGGGCTGGACGTTGCGGAAGGACTCGATATCTTGCTCAGTAACGATCAACCCCTGTAGCGTGTCTGCCGGCGCATAGGTGACGCGCTCAATGCGCTTGCCGTTCCCATCGAAAAGGATGTCCCAATCCTGCTCGTAGGTGCCGGTGACGTTGCCATCGGCATCCAGCGTCTGCACTTTGTTGATCTGGTGCCAGGTGTAATTTTCCCGGGCTTGTTTGAACAGTTTTTCCTTGGCGGCAAAAGCTTGAATGATCCCCTGAATTCGCGCCGGGGCGGGGTCGGGCAGGGCAACGTTGGAGCTGGTCGGGGCCGGACTGGGCTTTTTGGAAACCGCGCTTGCCGTCTTGATGGGAACGGCAGCACCCGAGGCCGAGTGTGCCGCAGGGTTTTCCACCGCTGTAGACGAGGCTGGCCCAGAGGCCGAAGCCGATGAAGCCATCAAGGGACGCGCGGGAGTGGAACCAGCGGCGAGCAGCGCTTGAATCCGTCCCTCAATGCCGGCTTCCGGTACGCTGCCCTCCACCTTGTAGTAAATCTGGCCGTCGCGGCCAATCAGGAAGGCGGTGGGAATACTGATAATTCCGCCGAACTGCGCCTTCAGCCGGGCATTGCCCATGCCCACCGGATAGTTCATGTCATAGCGGTCGTAGAAATCCTGAATGTTCTGCCGCTTGTCGCTCACGCCGATGCCCACAATCCTCAATCCCTGGCTCTTGTAGCGCTTCTGGAGATCCATGAATTGCGGGATTTCCTCGCGGCAGGGTTTGCACCACGTGGCCCAGAAGTCCACCAGGACCACCTTGCCCTTCTCACTGGCCAGATCGAACGTATTCCCGGCAAAGGTGCGCACTGAAAATTCCGGCGCGGCACCAATCGGCCTGCCCAACTCCGGCTTATTGAGGCCTTGAACAATCTGCCGCACTTTTGCCTGAGTGTTGCTCTCCGCCGCGCCGCCGGAATTGGGCGCGGCGGCAGAATTCGGCTCAGGCGGAGCTTGCGGCTTGGAAGAACCGGGCGCTGAGACCGCTGAAGACGGCGAGGCAGAAGCCGTTGGCGAGGGCGCAGCCGCAGCAGCGGGCGGAGCCGTCCGGCTTTGCGGCGGTGCAGGAGCGGGGGCGGGAGGAGTGACCCGCGCCTTATCTCCGGCCCGCGACAGCACGTCAATCAAATCATCCGTAGCTCCCAGATCGTGAAATCTCTTTGCCAGTTGAGGCGTCATCCGAAAATCGACGCCTCGCTGCTGGATCAGGGGGATCAGCTTGCTCTCCGTGGCGCCGCCGATGAGCAGAAGCGTGATGTCGTCCGGGCTTAATGCCCGACCCGAATCCGGACTGGAACTCTGCCCCGCCGCCTTCAGCCCCTGAGGCCCGAGGGCCAGAAACAAAGCTAGGAAAAGACCGGCCAATAGCGCCCGGCCCAGCCGCTTCGGCGCAGGTTTGGGACATACTTCAGGCATTCGAATTACTCCGTGGGCGAGTTCCTTCACACTTAAGTAGAGGGGTATTACACCTTGCGGGTTGCATGCCGCTTGAAAGCAGGTCTCAGGTGTTAGGTTTCAGGAAAAGCCAGAATTGCCGTTACTGGCGCCTGAGACCTGAAACCTCGTCCCTCTCATCGCGCCCTTCTGCGGTTCTTCAACCGCGACTGGCGCAGCTTCTTGGGATTCCGCTTCGGCTTGTGAATAGCGAAGGTGACCGCCCCCACCCGCTGGGCCTCCCACACCTTCTTCTGATCCGTTTTCGTTTCCATAGTCTCCTATCCATTCAACATGTCAGAGAGCACGCTCTGGCGCTGTGGACGAAACATCCTATCAATTCACCCATCGCCCGGCGTCGTCGCGCTTTTCGTGCTTGCGCATATAGGATTCAAACCGCTTGCGCAGGCGGGCGCGCCGCCAGTCGTCGTAGCGGCCCTGGAGCCGGAAAGGCATCCGCGCCCCGCGCAGATAAACATAGGCAAAGAGCATGCCGCCGAGATGCGCCACATGGGCGACGCCGGAACCGGGTGAGCTGAACTCGGCCACAAATTCCATCACGCCCATGAGCAGCACGAACCACTTGGCTTTGATGGGGATGAAGAAGTAAAGGTAAATCGGCCGGTTCGGGAAGATGAGGCCATAGGCCAGCAACAAGCCGTAAATGGCGCCGGAACAGCCGATGGTCGTCGTGTGGCTGGAGGGCTGCAGAACGACGTCCACAATGCCCGCCCCAGTTCCCGTCAGGAAGTAGAAAAACAGGAACTGGCTGCTGCCCCACTCGAGTTCCAGATCGGGTCCGAACATCCACAGCGCAAATAGGTTGAAGATGATGTGGAAAAATCCGGCGTGCAGGAACAGGTAGGTCGCCAGTTGCCAGATCATCAGCTTGTGGATGACGGCATAAGGCACAAGTCCGAATAGGACATAGGGGGTGTCCCAGCCAAACATCTGCCAGGGAATGTAGGTCAG
>JBOGKI010000364.1:0-5299 GCA_050745605.1 Terriglobia bacterium
ACGCGACACAGGTCGTACTTGAGATAATCAATTCCCCAACTGGCGTAGGTGTTCGCGTCCTGCTGCTCATGGCCGTAGCTGCCTTCGTAACCGCCGCAGGTTTTGGGCCCCGGTGACGAGTAGATTCCCAGCTTCAAACCGAGGCTGTGAACGTAGGCAGCAAGGGCCTTCATGTCGGGGAATTTCGCGTTGGGGTGGATAAAACCTCGGGCGTCGCGCTTTCCTTGCCAGCAATCGTCAATGTTCACGTAGGCGTACCCCGCCGCCTTCATGCCGCTGGCTACCATAGCATTGGCCTGCTTTCTTATAACGGCATCCCTTACGTGACAGCCGAAGTGATTCCAGCTATTCCAGCCCATCGGTGGCGTGCGGGCGAGGCCCGCATCTTGCGCCAGGGCGATACCACTCATCCCAACGATTACCAAGATGACGAGTTGCACCGCAATCCGACAAAACTTCAGTCGCATATTTACTCCAAGCTCTTTGAGATCAATCCGACCGACCTCCGCGCCACAGGGTCATCGTTTTGTTTACCCTCAGGGTAGGGCGAATCACCCTGGCCGTGATTTGCGAGCTGTCGCCTAATGGCGCGCACCAATCGTGAAGTGGTCCACGACACTGCCTGGAGCGCAGTGGATGTCATTCTTGCCGCCGCCAGCCGGCCCGCAAATGAAAGACCCTTGAATCTCAGCGGAGGCGAAATGCAGCCGAAGCACGCCGAAGTGCATGGCTCTGAATCGAGACCACGAAGGCTGGGGGCAAAGGCGGAAGAGGCAGGCCGTCTGCAGTTCTTCAAGCTCGGAGCCGCCGATCCCAGCGGTAACGCTTACCACTCCATCTTCCACCTTGCTGCGTTCATAATCGTGGCTATGACCATTCAGATTAAGCATGTATTTGCTGTGGTGACGGCTGAGCATGTCGACGTAACCCCGCAGTTGCAAAGCGCTGTGATGGTAACCGGAAGTGTAGGGAGCCCGGTGACCAAAGGTCACGACGAAAGTAATGTCAGGATCCGCTTGAGCCTGATCCATCAAGATTTTCGTTTTTTCGTACCACTCGGACCATGTTTCTGATGTGTAGGGTTCCGGGTAGGCGATGAATCGCACATTGCCGTAATCGAACCAGTACCAATCTTTGCCGCAGCAGCCTAAATTGGGCGCGTCCCGCGACGTCTGGGAGTGGGGAAACTCGAAGCGACCTTTGTAATTCCTTAAATCATCATACTTGCGTACATCCCACTCGTGGTTACCCCACGCCGGCATATACGCCACGTCCTGCGACCAAATCATCACATCGTTGAAGTGCTGATCAACCGCTTTCTGGCCATTCGGATTCCCATATGACAGATCTCCCAAGACCAGCACGAAGGCAGGCAAATGGGCGGCAATTAACCGCTGAACGGGAAGCACGTCTTGGTAATCATTTGAAGCGCCGATGTCGCCTTCAGCATCAATGATGAAGTCTGAGCTCCCTGGGGAAGGTAGAGTTCTAAAGGTGTGGTCATGGCAGGAACCGATGGAATAGTGGTAAAGCGTATCGGACTTCAGGCCGGTCAAGTTGACTTCCCGGAAGGGCCCGGGCGATGAGAAAGGCATTGGGGTGGGTGGTTCTCCTGTCCCAACAAAACCATAGGCGCTCGTGAACCCATACCGGATTTCGGCAGCCGCGCCGCGCCAGTCAAAAGCCACCGATCTCGGTCCGGTGATTGACCAGTGAATTTCGTCGGCATTACAACTTGACTCCTGCCGCCGGGTCGTCGCCCTACTCGCAACAGGTAAGAGCAAGACCCAACCAACAACAATCCACACTCCCCATCGTCGTGGCACAGTTCCGTTTCTCCTTCCAAGCGGCATGGCGAGAGACGCGCGAACCTGCATCTTGATGAAAATCTCTCTCCTCATCATCCAGAACAGGATCAGCCGCTCGACCCCTGGCAGGCTGCTGAAAAAGTCTTTTCCGTGTCATTCTGCGCGAGGCGAAGAATCTTGCTCTGAAGAAAAGAGGGAACTTACGAGATTCTTCGTCGCCTTTGGCTCCTCTGAATGACAGTCCGCCGGACTTCTTCAGCAAACTGCTAACGGGGCTTCGCCCCAGCCCGACGAGCATGTATAAATATTCAAAACGCGTGCATAAAAACTTGACTCATTTAGATCAAGTTTCACACTTCAAGATATCTAGAGTCCCAATGGGCTGGAAAAAGAGTCCAGCCCGACTCATTGCTACTCCGCTGCCGGAACGAGCTCGACGTCTTTGATCCGCTGGCCGGGATGCCGCAGATAAACTCGCACCGTGTGCTCCCCAGGACCCAGAGGGATGGCCCATGTGCTGGACGCGCGCAGCCACTTTCGCGCAGCAATGGTTTCGGTTGCCCTGCCCGCCGCGTCCTCTGGCACGATCACGTTGTCGACGCCGTTGTATTCGTCCACAGCGAAACGTCCTCCCGTTCGTCCGCGAAATTCGCACCGGACCCAGTAGAAGCCCGGCTCCGTCACCCTCGCGCGGAACAGGGCAGAGCCCGCCATGTTCACTTCGGTGAGGACACCAGAATCAACGCGTACCGCCGAAGTGCTATCCAGAGGCAGCTCGAGCGCACCGTTCGCAGTCTTGGCAAGGGGTGGGACCACTTGTGCCGTCGCGATTGAAGGGACGATGGACTGTCCCAGTCTGGCGAGGGCCGTGACTTCCGGTACGATCCCGGCCGGAAGCGTTGCCTCCACAACACCCCCGCTACCGAGGCGGTAGACGCGGTAGCCAGTCCGAAGCGCGCTCAACGCGCCAACTGCGAATGGCGACGTGACCTCCTTGCCGTTGAAGGTGACCTGCGCGGGTGGGTTGCCAGGAATCGCAAGCACCCATACGCGGGCGCCGGAAGATGGCAACTCGCGCCTCCACAGATAAGACGAACTCAGGCCCGCCGCCTGTTTGACCTTTGGCATGTTGAACAAGGCGTTGCTATAGAGCCGCCACTGGTAGAGCCCCGCCGCGCTGAACGGGCGCTGTCCGTGCAAGATGAGAGTCGTCCAGGCGGGAGCCGAGCCGTTGCCGGCCGCAACCTGCCACGTTTCAGCCTCTGTCGCGGCGGGCTGCGTGCGCTGGGCGATTGCCACATCGTGCTGGACCGCGGTCGTGTACATGCTCCAGTGGAAAACTCCCATCTGCCAGATCTCCCGCGGCAAGTAATGACGTTGGGTGATCGCAACGAGTTGCTTCCACTCGGCCACAGCGTTCTTCAAGTGCGTCACAGCGGACGCCTGCTCCTCGGGCCGGCCGCCGAGCATATACAGACCGAGGTGCGTCGCCGCGCGAACCTTTTCCGCGTAATAAAGGGCGAGCCGGCCGTACGCCTCGTCATCGGACTGCGCCGCCTGGAAACGATCGTCGTATGCAGATCCCGGTGATGGAATCCGCGCCGCTCCCAGCGCCTCGTAGCCGTCCTGCTCGAGGTCGTTTGCCACATCGAGCGGCGATGCGGCCTCTCTGAGCGGATGCGCTCCGGCCAGGACCGTGGCGGCGTATTGCGGAATATTTTCGTAATTTTCGTCGATAGTGTTATTGAAGACGTAGTCGAGAATGCCCTGATACATCTCGAAACGGCGATAGTTGAAACGAGGCTGCTCGTAGGAAGTGTTCCACGAGCCGATCGATCCCTCGGGGGTCCAGTCGCCGTTCATGTAATTCCAGTGGAACGACGTGATGAGCGGAGCAATTCTTCCCGCAGCCACCGAACAGTCATAGAGTGCATTGCCCGCGGACCCATATTCATAGCGGAAATACTTGCGCCAGAGTTGGTTGCTCAGATCAGGGTTGTAGCCGAGCCTTCCCCAAAGAGCGAACATGAACCACTGCTTCTGGAATTCGTAAGGCCACGGGCGGTGAGCGAGCGCGGCGGGCGTATCGAAATTTTCCGGCCCCGGAATGTCCTCTTCCCACCCATAGGTAAACCCGGCCGGGTTGGGCGGCTTCATGTTGTGCATCAGCTCGCTGACGAACTGCGGATTTCCCCAGCGAAAACTGAACAGGGCGTCGTTGCGGAGGTGCCAAAGAAGCTGGTAATTGTGCTTCTGCGTGAGCCAAGCGGAATTCCCGACGTGATACATGGGAGATGAATAGACATCTTCCCCGTTGTACTTGATATCAAGATAAACTGGGCCCATCGTGTATTCCGCCGCCGCCTTTTCCGTATCCTCCGGGGTGCCGCCCCAATAGCGGAAAATGAATGGAACGTTCTTTCTTCCAGATTCGCGGATGGCGCGGAAATAGACGTCCGCAACCCAGTTCCCGCGCTTGTTCTCCGGGACCACGTCCATATCCTCCCCTTGCGTCGTGCCCAGCCCGGTAAGCTCCGGATAGGTGATGAGCAGCGTCCGGATGCAGTCCCGCAAGTAATCGCGTACGAGCGGATTGTCAATGTTTTGATCCGCAAGATGATGGGCGCGGGCGAAGGCGGGCGCGAGATCAATGTTCCAGGTAACGAGGTAAGTGTCAATACCCCGCGCCTTCGCCATCTGAAAGAGCTTGCGGAAAAACTGAATGTGCTGCCGCATCCCGTCCGGCGAGAGGGACGCGGCCTCCGGGTACTTGGCGAGACAAAGCATCTGATCCCACGGCTCAGCGCTCCAGAATTCGAGGGCGTTGAAACGGTCTTCGGTCAGCGCGTCCAGGAATTTCGTCCAATAATCGAGATTCCAAAACCATTGATTGTTCTTAAGATTGCTAGGCGAAACATAAGCCGTTCCCGGCAGGGGAAGATTAAACTTGAACGCCCGGACGGCGAGGAAAGGCTGGCTCGATTCATCACGTACCGCCTCGAGCGGCTCGCCCAGCTTCACCTCTTCCGCAAGCCGCAACGTTCCGTAAAGCAGACCGCGATCGTCACCGCCCGTCACCATAATCGTGCTGGCGCTTCTTTGGATGGAGTAACTCTGCGGCGAGCCGGGAGCCTCGCGGAGGATCACCGTCACGCTTTGCGCCCCTTGCTCCGCTACGGAATGGCCAGCCGCCGCTAGCGCTTGCTTTAGCTTCCCCACTCCAAAGCTCTCCATCTCGTTACTCACGCCACTTTCGATCCGAACGTTCGCCTGGCCGGGCTCTTGCGGCGAGGACACGAGCCTGCCATTTTGTGCCAACCCGACATCGTTCAATCTGCAGAGTAGCAGAGCACCCAGGAGCATCCAAAATCTGGGGATTAGGTGCTGCATCTTGACTCCTCATTCATGAGAAAACCTCTTTCGGCTCGCAAAATCCGTCTCCTGCTTTGATCCGCCTGTGCAGCGAACATCCTTTTCATACAAAAGGCAAG
>JBOGKI010000365.1:0-5294 GCA_050745605.1 Terriglobia bacterium
GCCCACGGCGCCAACGACGCGCCGTACCCCCATTATGGCAGAGACGCAAGGGCCCCGTGGGGTTCTATACAAAATAGACAAGATATACGGGAAGCCGCGAGCCCACAGGAGGCAGTAGACTGCGGTAGCCACGGCGAGCGTTTTTCCTCGCCGTGGGATTCTTCCTCGGAAACGCAAAGCCCGCGGCGAATTGAAAGACAAATTCGTGGTGGCTACCCCGTTTGCCATCCGCTACCGCTCTCCCGCAATTGCTTTTTGCGAGACCGTTTCCTATACTGTTGAATTTCGCAGTGCTGTGGCCTTCGCATTGTATGGTGGCCGGTGAAATGGCGAACGGCCCAATGGGCTATTGACCGGCGCGGGGCGAGTTGACGGCGCAAAACGGAAGGGTAAGCCGGAATGAAGATTCACGAGTTTCAGGCAAAGCAGATTCTGAGTAAATATGGCGCGGCGGTTCCACGCGGTGAGGTGATTACGGAAGCGGCGGCGGCGCGTGCCGTGGCCGAGCGGCTGGGTGGCGGAACGGTGGTGGTGAAAGCGCAGATCCATGCCGGAGGGCGCGGCAAGGGCGGCGGCGTGAAGCTGGCGAAGAATCCGGCGGAAGCCGAAGCTGTGGCGGGGAAGGTTCTGGGCATGACCCTGGTGACGCATCAGACCGGACCCGAGGGGCGGTTGGTGCGACGGGTCTTAATCGAAGAAGGCCTGGACGTGGCGCGGGAGCTTTACCTGGGCCTGGTAGTGGACCGGCAGACAGGCCGGCCCGTGTTCATGGCATCGAGTGAAGGCGGAGTTGAAATTGAAGTGGTAGCGGAAGAACATCCGGAGAGAATCCTGAAGGAGGTGATTGATCCGGGCGTAGGCTTGCAGCCGTTCCAGGCTCGAAAGATTGCTTTCGGTTTGGGGCTGGAAGCGGCGCTGGTGAATGACGCGGTGAAATTCTTGACGGCGCTTTACCAGGCATTTGAAGCGACGGACGCATCGCTGGTGGAGATCAATCCTTTCGTGGTGACGAAGGATGGGCGGCTGCTGGCGCTGGACGCCAAAATGAATTTTGATGATAACGCCCTGTTCCGCCATCCGGACATTCGCGCCATGCGCGACCTGGATGAGGAAGATCCGCTGGAAGTGAAGGCGTCGGAATACAGCCTGAATTACATTCGCCTGGATGGCACGGTGGGTTGCATGGTGAACGGCGCGGGACTGGCCATGGCCACCATGGACATTATTCAATATGCAGGCGGGCGGCCCGCCAACTTCCTGGACGTGGGCGGCGGCGCCAATGAGGAGCAGGTGAAGCGCGGATTTGAGATTATTCTGTCCGACCCGAATGTGCGCGCCGTGCTCATCAACATTTTTGGCGGCATCATGCGCTGCGACATTGTGGCCAATGGCGTGATTGCCGCCGTGAAGCAGCTTGGGATCAAGGTGCCGGTGGTGGTGCGGTTGGAAGGCACCAACGTCGAGCTCGGCCAGAAGATTCTGCGCGAGTCGGGCCTGAACTTCGCCGTGGCCAACGGCATGAAAGACGCGGCGGAGAAGGTGGTGGCGGCGGCCGCTAACGCATGAGCTCGAAACAAAAGGCCGCCCTGGTGGTTCCGGCGAAATTGAACTGCCATAAGTTGCAGCGATTGGCTGAGGCAAAGATCGAGGAATCTCGCATTTTACTCCAATACAAGCACTGGACCGGGGCCTATTATGAAGCAGGCCTTGCCGTGGAGTGTGCCTTGAAGGCCCGCTTATCACGCGCCATTCAACAGTACGATTTCCCCTACAAGAAATTCGTTGACAAGGCTTACACTCATGACCTGGAGGACCTTGTGGAGTTAGATCCAGCTTTGTCGACTGAGCTGCGGAACGAAATGAGTCGGGATGACAAGCTTGAAAGCAACTGGAAGACAGCCTCCTCTTGGGATGACGAGAAACGCTATGAACTGGTGGAAGAATCGGAGGCGAGATCGCTCTTCGATGCCATTACCGAACCTAGCTGCGGCGTCATGGACTGGATACGACGGAGGTGGTGATGGGTTACGTCGAGACTTTGAACGAACCTGACATCGAGTTTGGCCGAAGACTTTGGAAGCAGTTGTGGGTCCAGCATAAGTTTCCGGTTACAGGCGCTTTTTGGCTCCTCGATCCTGACGACGGCGAACGGATTGCGAGATGGCGCCTAATCCTGGCAAGCCCCAGGGTTGATAAGGTGGGACTCCGCGACGCATACAGGGAGCTCGCGAAGTTTACACGCAACCTTAAGGCAGATTTCGACCAGACCCTGAAAGTTGAGTTGATCAGTCCCAGGCACCCGATATACCAGGGCTTGCGCTCCGTGTTCGGCCGAACGGCGAGTGTCGAAGGGGCACGGTTGGGCGGCACGATGGTAGGTGGTACGTACATTGGCGGAGCCTACCTTTACGAAGTGCGCTAACATCCGCCACGCGCACACTTGACGGAGTCCGATGTCTATTTTAATCGACGAAAACACGCGATTGCTGGTGCAAGGCATTACCGGGCGCGAGGGCGGCTTCCACGCCCGCCAGGCCGCTGAATACGGAACGAAAGTGGTGGCCGGAGTGACGCCGGGAAAGGGCGGAAGCTGGCCGGACGGCGTTCCGGTGTTCAATACTGTGGCCGAAGCGGTGGAGAGAACGGGCGCGAATGTCTCCATCATCTTTGTGCCGCCGCCGTTTGCCGCGGACGCCATCATGGAAGCTGCGGACGCCGGCTTGCCGCTGGTGGTGGCCATCACCGAGGGCATTCCGACGCTCGACATGATCCGCGTGAAGCAGTTCCTGGCCGGCAAAAAGACGCGGCTGATCGGCCCGAACTGCCCGGGCCTGATTTCTCCGGGCAAAGCCAAAGTCGGCATCATGCCGGCTCGGATTCACCGGCCCGGCCACATCGGCGTGGTCTCAAGAAGCGGAACGCTGACTTACGAGGCCGTGGGCCAATTGACGGCGCTCGGCATCGGCCAGTCAACGTGCGTGGGAATCGGCGGCGATCCGATTATTGGCACGAGCTTTGTGGACGTTCTGCGGCTGATGAACGACGATCCTGAAACCGAAGGGATCATCCTGATCGGCGAGATTGGCGGTACGGAGGAAGAGGAAGCTGCAGCTTTCATCAAAGCCAACGTGAAGAAGCCGGTGGTGGGATTCATCGCGGGCCGCACCGCGCCGCCGGGACGGCGCATGGGCCATGCCGGGGCCATCATCTCCGGCGGCAAAGGAACTGCCACTGACAAAATTGCAGCCCTGGAGGCCGCCGGAATTCATGTGGCGCCGAGCCCGGCGCTGATGGCGGACACGCTGGCGCGGGCGATGGGCAAGCGGGCAAACATCAGCTTTCAGCAATCAGCGGTCAGCAGTCAGCAAGAACAGAAGAAGAATTGGTGACAGCCGAAGGCTGATGGCTGAATGCTGACCGCCTTTTTTGAGACAGGAGAGAGATGGCGTTAGAGCGAACGTTGACGATTATCAAGCCAGACGGGGTGAGCGCCGGCCACATTGGGGACATCATCAAGATTTTCGAAGCGAATCAGTTCAAGATTTGCGCGGCGCGGCTGGTGAACCTGACGCGACAGGAAGCCGAGGGTTTTTATGCGGTGCATCGCGGTCGGCCATTTTTCGCCAGTCTGACGGGGTTCATGAGCTCAGGGAGCGCCCTGGTGATGGTTTTGGAGCGGGAAAACGCCATTGGCCGGTTGCGTGACGTGATGGGCGCGACCGATCCGGCAAAAGCGGCGGAAGGAACCGTCCGCAAGCTTTACGCCCAAAACATCGAGCGCAACGTCATCCACGGTTCCGATGCGCCGGAGACAGCCGTGTATGAGATTGGATATTTCTTTCCAGGAATGGATCTGGTGTAGGTTTGCGGGCCGGAGTTTCAATCGAGAAGCTCGAGCCCCAACGCACAAAGAACGCGCCGTCCCGCCAAATTAAGTGCATACATTCGTAATTGCAGTTACGGGTTTCGCCTCACCCGGCGCTTCGCGCCACCCTCTCCCCAGGGGAGAGGGCTGTGATTCTAAGGTAGCGGAAAGAACCGGCTCTCCCCAGCTTGGCGGTAGGCAGCAAGCTTACGGCCGAGGGCCCGCCGCACGTGGGCCTGGAACCTCTCTTCGGAGTGCCCCCGCAGCGGCTTCAATTGACTTCACTCTTCACGCCGCCTAACATGATGCCGTGACTCGCTCCGGCAAGCTACGATTCCCCATCCTCATCAGCCTAGGATTGTGCGTGGCCCTGATATCTGGGCGTCATTGCGCCTTCGCGCAGGAGACGGAAGCCGGCTTCGAAGGCCGGGTGAGCCAACTGATCCAGACGGGTCAATGGCAGGGTGCGGCGGCGGCGGCGCGCACGGGATTGCGGCAATTTCCGCGCTCTGCCGTCCTCGAGCAGCTTCTGGGCGCGGCGCTGTTCAAGGCGGGGCTAAATAGCGAAGCTCGTCAGGCTTTCCAGCACGCCGTGGAGCTTGATCCGAATGCCCCACAAGGTTACTTTGATTTGGCGCTGGTGGCATTAAGCGAGAAGCAGGATGGGGAAGCGGCGAAAGATCTGCAGAGGACGATCGCGCTCGATCCCCGCAACGCCCAAGCTCATCTTCTGCTGGGCCGCGCCCTGCACAACCTGAACGAAACGGCGCCCGCCATCCGCCAGTTTCAGGAAGCGCTGGCCATTGCTCCCCGGCTGCCTCTGGCTCACTACCACCTGGGATTCGCTTACCAGAGCCAAGGAAAGCTGGATGCGGCGCTCGATGAATACCGCAAGGAGATTGCCCTGAATCCGGGTTTCTATCGCGCCTATTGGCTGGCCGGAAATGTTGAGTTGAAGCAGGGCAACCTGAAAGCCGCCGGCGGATGGTTTGAGCTGGGTGAACGGCTTCAGCCGAACGGATATGAAGTGCATTATGGGCTGGGGCGGGTGTTCCTGGAAGAGCAGCAGTACGCGCTGGCGCTGCCTGAAATTCAACGCGCCGTCGATTTGAAGCCGGAAAGCGCGGAAGCGCACTATGCTTTGGCCCGCGCGTATCAGGGCCTGGGGCGCAAGAGCGATGCCGACCGGGAATTCGCCATCTGCTCGAAGCTGAACGCGCAGCATCAGAAGATGGCTTCGGGGATTGCGGGGAATGTGGCGCAGTAGCGCGCGAAGCGAAATCGATGTTTTATACACAGCCTCACAAGCCATTGCGCCTCGCGGCCGACGTCAGGGCGTGGCTTTAACCGTTCTATGAAAGGGGATGTCAAGAGAAATTTTTCTCCCTGGACTCGGCAGCCGAGATTCTTTCGGCATCCAGCCCCTGCA
>JBOGKI010000366.1:0-5251 GCA_050745605.1 Terriglobia bacterium
GACGCTGAACTCTGCTTACGGGAGCTGAAGAGGGCAGGATTTGTGCTGCAGGCGGAAGTTGCGCAGAACCGCCTGGAGTTCGAGCGGGCAATTTCCTCCAGCGCGCCGGAGATTGTGTTGGCGGATTACAACCTGCCGGGATGGAACGGAATGGAGGCTCTGGAAGCCTTGCGCCAAAAGGGTCTGGACTCGCCGCTGATCCTGGTGAGCGGGGCGTTGGGTGAGGAATCGGCGGTGGATTGCATTAAGCGAGGCGCCACCGACTACGTCCTGAAGAATCACCTGCCGCGGCTGCCGTTTGCGGTCCGGCGAGCCCTCGAGGACCGTCGGCTCCGGGAAGAGCGGTCCCGGGCTCAGGCGGCGCTGCGCAAGGAAGAAGAGCGGTCCCGGGCGTTGATGCAGAATAGCGCGGACGGCATCCTCCTGATCGATGCCCACGACGCCATCGTCTTCACCAGCCATGCCAGCAACCACATTTTGGGTTATACGGCGGAAGAGCGGTTGGGGAGGAATGGGTTCGAACTCATTCATCCGGAAGATCTGCCTCGCATCAAGAACATCTTCGACAGCCTGGCCGGGCATCCGGGATCACAAGCGGTAACCGAGGTTCGTTGCCGGCACCAAAGCGGCGGATGGCGGTGGCTGGAATACATCGCCACCAACCTGCTCACCGATCCGTCGGTGGCGGGTATCGTCATCAACTACCGGGATATTTCCGAGCGCAAGGAGGCAGAACGGAAAATCCGTGTTCTGAATGAGGAGCTGGAGCGGCGCGTCGTCGAGCGCACGGCGCAGCTCGAAGCGGCGAACCAGAATCTGCAAATGGAAATCACGGAGCGGCGGCGCGCCGAGAAAATCCTTCGAAGAAGCCAGGAACGCTTCCAGTTGCTGGTGGAAGGCGTCAGGGATTACGCCATTTTTATACTCGACCCGGCGGGATGCGTGGGGAGTTGGAACGCGGGCGCTGAGCGCATCACCGGATTCCGGGCGGAAGAGGTGCTGGGCCGTCATTATTCCTGTTTCTATACTCCGGAAGACGTGAATGCCGGGAGGCCCCGCCTGACCCTTGAACTCACGGAGAGAGAAGGGAGGTTCGAAGAGGAAATATGGCGGGTGCGGAAAGACGGATCCCGTTTCCTTGCCAACGTTCTGGTAACTGCGCTCTTCAGTGAAGACGGCAAGCTGCGCGGCTTCTCCCATATCACTCGTGACGTTACCGAACGCCACAAAACCCAGGAAGCGCTCGACAACCTGCGGCTGCAGACCGAGATGATCTTGAATGCCGCAGGCGAAGGAATTTGCGGACTGGATGCGGGTGGACGGTGCGCGTTCTTCAATCCGGCGGCCGAACGGATGACGGGGTGGAAAGCCGAAGAGCTGATCGGCCGGAAGACGCACATCATGAACATGATGGTTCCCCATACCGGCGCCGACGGCTCATCGTATCCGATTGAGGAGTGCCGAATCCAGAAGGCTCTGGCCGAGGGTGTCGCGAGCCGGGTGGATGACGAAATGTTCCAGCGAAAGGATGGAACTCTCTTTCCTGTGGAATACGTCAGCACTCCCATCCGTAACCAGCAGGGTGAAATTCATGGCGCCGTCGTAAGCTTCCAGGACATCACGGAACGGCGAGCCATGGAGCAGATGAAAGACGAGTTTGTCTCCGTTGTAGGCCATGAGCTGCGCACGCCTCTCACGTCGATTCGCGGGGCCTTGGGATTGCTTGCCGCCGGACTTCTTGCCGGAAACCCGGAGAAGAGTCAGCAAATGCTGGAGATTGCGGTGAAAAGCACCGACCGGTTGGCGCGAATGGTCAATGACATTCTGGATCTGGAGCGGATGCAGTCCGGTCAGGCGCTGATGGCCCGGACCGAGTGCGACGCCGGCCAGTTGCTCACCCATGCGGCTGAGGCGATGCGGATGATGGCGGAAAACAATGGTATCCGGCTTGACCTTTCGGCTCCGTCCATCGCCGTGTGGGCTGATCCGGACAGAGTGATTCAGGTGGTGACCAATCTGCTGAGTAACGCCATCAAGTTCTCTCCGCCGGGAGCGGCTGTCGCGCTGTCCGCGCGGCTGGAGGGGAATCAAGTGATGGTCAGCGTTCAAGATCAAGGACGGGGAATCCCTGCGGACAAGCTTGAAACCATCTTTGAGCGATTCCGCCAGGTGGATGCCACGGACTTGCGGGAAAAAGGCGGGACCGGCTTGGGTCTCGCCATCTGCCGCACCATCATTCAGCAGCATGGGGGCAGGATTTGGGTGGAAAGTGCGATGGGCGAAGGAAGCACGTTTTATTTCACATTGCCGGTGGGGCGAACCCCGAGACCGGAAGGCGGTGAGGCGGATGTCTAGAACAATTTTGATTGTTGACGATGATGAAGCAATCCGCGAAATCGCCAAGGTGAGTCTGGAAATGACAACCGGCTGGACGGTTTTCACCGCATCTTCGGGCCTCGAAGGAATGGCCGCCGCGCAGACGGCGCAGCCGGATGCCATCCTTCTGGATGTCATGATGCCGGAGATGGACGGGCCCGCTGTCTTCCGCGGTTTGAAAAACCAGGCTGGCGCCGCTTCTGTCCCAGTGCTCTTTTTGACTGCTAAAATCCAGAAAACTGACCTCCGGGAGTTCAAAGACCTGGGGGTTCAAGGCGTCATCTCAAAACCATTTGATCCGTTGAAACTCGGCGGCCTGGTCGCACTGTTTCTGGCGTGGCCAACGATGAAGGAGTAGCAATGATGAGCGATCCGAAAGGGGGTCACAGGATGGGCCGAATCGTGATGGCGGGGCTGCCGCCGGATCTTGAATCACAAATTTCCCGGCGTTTGCAGGGCTTCAACGTAAAGTCCACGGGCTCCGGAAGCGGGGCGCTCATGTCCCTGGCAGAAGAAGAAGCGTCAATTTTAATTTTGGATCACGGGTTGAGGGAACCATCCGCACTCGACGTGCTGTCGGAAGTTCGAAAATCCCGGGAACCCAAGCTTCTGCCGGTGATTTATTGCCTGGACAATGACACGCCTCATGATCTCCCATCCACACTGGTGAGGAACTTTGGCGTCGGAGCCGTATTGTATTATCCCCTGGATGCCGCGGAGTTAATTCGGCAGGCTGCAAGCTTGTCCGGCATCGAGGATCTTTCAAAGGCCGCCGAAGCGGAGGAGAGGACGCATCCACCGGGATCTCCCATTGAGGGCTTGTCGCAGAGGTTCGCCAGCCTTTTTCTGGAAAGGGTGGAAGTTCTGGAAAGGGCGGGCCTGGAGCTGCTCGAAGGCCGGCTCACTCCCGATCTGCGGAAAGATGCGGAGCGCGAGGCGCATCGCCTGGCAGGATCGCTCGGCACGCTCGGCTTTCACGCCGGTTCGCGCTTTGCGCGGGAGGCGGAGAAAATTCTTCAGCACGGTGTCAGCCTCAGCGAGCAACAGGCGCTGCGCTTCTCGGAGTTGGTGGTCGCGCTCCGCCTGGACCTGGAGCGTCGGCCCGCCCCCGCCGGTGAAGAAACGCCGTCCACATCCCTCCAGCATCACGTCCTCCTCGTGTCCCGGGATGATGTATTCTCCGAAAAATTGCGTTCCGAAGCCGCGGTTCGCGGCCTGGCGTTGGAACGTACGCCGGACCTTCACGTCGCACGCAATCTTGTCGAGAATCATGAGCCCGCTCTTGCCATTCTCGATCTGGGAGTGGGCCAGAGCGAGGAGGAAGTCTGGGAATGGATGGATGAAGTAGGGGCCCGGGTGCCGCCGGTCGCAGCGGTAGTGTTGACCGGCAAGGACACCTTGGTTGACCGGGTCGAAGTGGCGCGCCGGGGCGGGCGTGGGTTCCTGCCTCGATCCCTCTCCGCCGGTCAAGTCATGGATTTCATCTTGCGGCTGGTCGACCGTCTTCGCGCCTCAGAAACCAAGATTCTTGCGGTGGATGATGACCCGCAGGTGCTCGGGGCGCTTCGTGAACTGCTCGAGCCCCGAAGGCTGCACATCACTCCCCTTGAGGATCCGCTGAAGTTTTGGGAAGTCTTCAACCACGTTGCGCCGGACCTTCTGATTCTGGATGTTGACATGCCTTACCTGAGCGGAATTGAATTATGCCGTGTGATCCGGAATGATCCGCAATGGGCGGAAGTCCCCATTCTGTTTCTGACGGCCTGCTCCGATGCGGATACGGTGCGCCGGGTGTTCTCGGCCGGGGCTGACGACTTTGTGACCAAGCCGATTATCGGGCCGGAGTTGCTCACCCGCATTTTTAACCGTCTGGAAAGAAGCCGGCTGCGCCGCAGCCTCCTGGAAGTCGATTCCCTGACGGGAGTTTTCAACCGGCGCAAGTCGCTGCGGGTGCTCGACGATTTCATGCGCTTAGCCAATCGCCACAGTCAACCCCTGGCGCTCGGGGTGATTAACTTGGACCATCTACGAAAGATCAACGAAGGAAGCGGGTACGGCACAGGCGATGCGGTTTTAAGGAAATTGGGACAATTGATGCAGCGTCATTTTCGCAGCGAGGACGTGGCCGCCCGATGGGGTGGGGAAGAATTCGTCGTCGGAATGTACGGGATGAGCCGTTACGATGGCGTCCAACGGCTGGCGGAATTGCTGGAGGCTTTTCGCCAAGCGGAGAACGCGAATCCGGAAGAAAGCGGATTCCCCACCACATTTTCTGCGGGCGTGGCGGAATATCCCGAAGACGCTAATGAAATCGATGGCCTTTTCTCGGCAGCGGCGGAGGCCATGCGCCTGGCCAAGGCCGAGGGGCGGGACCGGGTGCTCCCCGCTGGGTGGGACGCTGGCCAGCGGGAGAAACTGCGGTGCGTGGATGTGGCGCTGGTCATGGCGGACGAGGCCGAGGCTTACTTGCTGCTGAATGCTCTCCAGACGCGCGGTTATCGCGCCCGATGGTTGCAGGACGGAAAAACCGCCATGAAGATGCTTGGTGGCGAAAGGCCCAGCCTCGGCGCCCGGGTGGTCCTGATTGAAGTGGAGTTGCCCGGCATGGATGGTCTTTCACTTCTGAAGCATCTCGCTTGGAGTGGGAGTCTGAAGGAGTCAAGAGTCATTATGCTGACTTCGCCTTCCGTGGGCAATGATGCTCAGGCCGCGTTGCAGCTTGGCGCATTTGATCAAGTGGTGAAACCCTTTAATCCTCCCGTCGTGGTGCAACGCATCCGCCGGGCCTTGGAATCCTGATCGAGAAAATCACCGAGACCTTGATCCTCTTGTCGCACCGCCAGGCGCTTCCGCAGCCGCTCCCGTCAAGAAAATG
>JBOGKI010000367.1:0-5250 GCA_050745605.1 Terriglobia bacterium
ACAGCAGCCCGTGGCGAGTTGTTCACACCTTCTATGGCTTGCCGGGTGGCGCGACCGTGCACTACGCCATCCCAGATGTCAGGAGGCAATCTGGCTCGAAAATGACCCGGCGTGCAATTTTCATTTTGGCGTGTTTGGTGATTGGCATTATGGTGGCGGCCGCCCCGCCATACGCACAAACCGCGACTAAGCTTTACCTGAAGGACGGCACTTACCAGCTTGTCAAAAGTTATGAGGTGAAGGGCGATCGCGTCCGCTATTACAGCGTGGAGCGTTCCGAATGGGAGGAGATTCCCACGGCGCTGGTCGACTTTGACGCGACCCGCCGCGCCGAGAAGCAGGAACAGGCTAAGCTGACGAAAGAAGTTCAGGAAGCAAAGCAGATTGAGCAGAAACACATCAGCCAGCAGGTTGTTGCCACCGGCTACCAAGTGGCGCCCGGCATCCGTCTTCCCTCGGACCCGGGTCTTTTTGCCTTTGATGGAAGCCGCGTGATTCCGCTAGTCCAGTCAGCCGCAGACGCGGTGCGCGATCGGAAACGCATGGCGCTTAACATGGCCGTGCCAGCACCGCTGTTAAAGCGGCAATCGTTTATCGAGCTGGACGGGCCGAAGGCCGCGGTCCGGTTCCGAAACGTGCAGCCCACGTTTTACGCTCAGCTCCCCGACGCCACGACGGCCAGTCTTCAGTTGATTCCGGTGAAATCCACGAAGCAGGACCGGCGGGTTGAAAAAGTGGACGTGGGCGTGAAGGGAAAGCCCACCGAATCCCGAATCTCCATCCCGCTCCGCCGGACCCAAGTGGCTCCCGGAGTCTATAAGCTCGAACCGGAGCAGCCGCTCACGGCTGGTGAGTACGCGTTCGCTGAAGTTAATGACAACACCATGAACCTGGATGTGTGGGACTTCGGGATTGATGCGACGCCTTGACCCTAAAGGCAGGTATCAGCTCTCAGATTTGAGAAGGTGCGAGCAAATTTGGCTGTAGCGGCGGTCTATGACCGCCGCTCTCGTGTTTTCAATCAATTCGGCGCTCCCTTCCTGCGTCAGGGCAAGCTCCGAGCGCCGCTACAGCAGCCTTTGGCGATTAATTCACACCTTCTGAGGTATCAGGAAAACCGATGGCACGCTACGTTTTGGCTCTCGACCAAGGCACCACCAGCTCACGAGCCATCCTCTTTGACAGGAGCGGGAATGCCGCCGCCTCCGCCGCGCAGGAATTCAAGCAGCATTATCCCCAGGCGGGGTGGGTGGAGCACGATGCCGAGGAAATCTGGGCATCGCAGCGGGCGGTGGCTTTGCGCGCGTTGGCTCAGGCGAAGGCTCGCGCCGCCGATGTTCACGCCATCGGCATCACCAATCAGCGGGAAACGGTGGTGCTGTGGGAGCGCCGCACCTCGCGGCCGGTTTATCCTGCGATTGTCTGGCAATGCCGGCGCACGGCTGCCGCGTGCGACCAGATTCGCCGCCAGGGCTTTGACCGGATTCTTCGTGAAAAGACCGGCCTAGTGGCGGACGCTTATTTTTCCGCCACCAAAATCGCCTGGCTGCTCGAAAATGTTCCCGGCGCCCGCGAGCGGGCGGAGCGCGGAGACTTGGCCTGTGGCACCATCGACACCTGGCTGCTGTGGAAGTTGACGACGGGGCGCGTTCACGCGACGGATGTTTCCAACGCATCGCGGACGATGCTCTTTAACTTGCGCACGCTGGCCTGGGACGACGAAATCCTCCGCTATTTCCGTATCCCGCGCTCTATTCTGCCGGAGGTGAAGTCCTCCAGCGAAGTTTTCGGGGAAACGGATTTGCTGGGCGGGTCGACTCCGGTGGCGGGTGTAGCGGGCGACCAGCAAGCCTCGCTCTTCGGCCATCGTTGTTTTGGCCGGGGTGACACCAAGAACACTTACGGCACCGGTTGTTTTCTGCTGATGAACACCGGCGCCGAAGTATGCCAGTCCAATTCCGGATTGATTTCAACGGTGGCCTGGCAGCGCAATGGCGAGACCCGCTTCGCTTTGGAAGGAAGCATCTTCATCGCCGGCGCCGCCATCCAGTGGCTGCGGGATGAGATGGCCATCCTGCCAGATGCCGAGGCGAGTGAAGCGATGGCGCAGGCTGTCTCGGACAACGGCGGCGTTTATTTTGTCCCGGCCTTCGTGGGCTTGGGCGCGCCGCATTGGGATCCCTATGCGCGGGGAACGATTGTGGGCCTGACGCGCGGCTCGAACCGTAACCACCTGGTGCGGGCGGCGCTGGAGTCCATGGCCTACCAAACGCGAGCCGTGGCCGAAGCGATGGCCGCCGATTCCGGACTGCGCCCCCGGGTTCTATGCGTGGATGGCGGTGCCACGCGCAATAACTTCCTCTGCCAGTTTCAGGCCGACATTCTGGGTATTCCCGTGGAGCGGCACGGAACGGTGGAAGCTACGGCTTTGGGCGCCGCGTACTTGGCCGGACTTGCTACCGGGTTCTGGAAGGACGAGCGGGATTTCGAAAGCAACGGCGAGAGACCCAACCACGACGATGCGCAGGAACCCGCCTTACAATTCGAACCACGCATGGAGGCGAACCGGCGCGAGGATCTCTACCAGGACTGGGCGAGGGCGGTGGAGCGCGCCAAAGGGTGGGTAACGAGACCGGCGTAACACGAGCCGCCAGGGCGCCCTCTACGCTTACTTCAGGCTGCTCGGCGGCAAGGTAACTGTCACGTCCTGATCCAATCGCATGCCGATCAACGAGCCGGCTTCAAGAGCCGCTTGCTTGCCTTTGGGGATGACCAGCGCGGCCACGGCGCCGGCGGCGCCGGCTGCGATTCCGCCGGCCAGCCCACCCGCTGCCGCGCCCGCCGCGGCGGGCGCGAGAAACAAGGCGACTTGCTTCTTACGATTTGCACCGCCGCCTTTCAAGTCGCCCTCGGGTCCGACGTTGGGATCGCTGCCGCTTTCACTGGAGAAGACTTCCGTCAGCGATCCGAGGATGGCCAGTTTTTCGCCGTTGGGCATGGTGACGGTGTCGAAGATGATGCTGAGGTAGCCGCCCTTGCCCCGCCGTCCCGCAGGTTTCACTTCGCCGAGGTGCCCGTCAATCCGCACGCCTTTGGGCAGCACTTGCGTGTCCTCCACCGTCACCGGATCGAGCAGCGTAGTGATCACGCGATCTCCAGCCTTTGAGGTTTTGGTGTTGATGCTGGTGTGGAGCTGCAGCTTGAATTCCGTGCCCTCCGGGATGGTGATCTGGTTAAGGTCGGCCTGGTCATCCGGTGCGGCCTGCGCGTCCTGCGCCCGCAGGGAATGCGAAAGACCTGCGATCATGAGACCGGCGCAGATGAGAGTTAAAATGCGTTTCATTTCCCAACTCCCGTGTTTGGAACTCCTCGCCAGAGGCATTCCTCCCCAGAAATCCTTCCCTTATTTCATCACCAAAGCTCCGTTTCGTCAAAGAGAAAATCGGCTTGGAAGGCTGTTGAGGCTGTCGACCCATGCGTTAAGGTTTAATTTCAGAGAGTTCGGTAGCCCTTAGAACAGACCTGTTTTTCAGCCCCTGAGGCTGTTTCCGGATTCCAAATTCAAGAGCCTATGCCGCGACACCAGCGCCGCGCGTAGCTACCGCCTAGCCAAATCGCGTAACATGAAGGATTGTCGCGCCGCGCCCCAACCCGCTCGGCGCTTATACCGGGGAAAACTCTATGGACAAGATTCGAGTGCGCTTTGCACCGTCGCCCACCGGCTTTCTGCACGTCGGGGGAGCGCGGACGGCGCTCTACAACTGGCTGTTTGCGCGCCGACACGAAGGCATATTCATCCTTCGCATTGAGGACACAGATGTGGACCGCTCGAAGCCGGAACTGGTGACGGCGATCCTGGAAAGCCTGAAGTGGCTGGGACTTAACTGGGACGAAGGGCCCTATTTCCAATCCGAGCGCCTGGAGCGGTATCGCGGCATCGCCCGCGACCTCGAAGCCGGCGGTCATGCCTATCCCTGCTTCTGCAATCCGGAGGACCTGCAAGCCCGGCGGGCGCAAGCTGAAGCCGAACATCGTCCCTGGAAATATGACGGCCGGTGTCGCAGGCTTTCCGAAGACGAGCGGCGCCAGTTCCGTGAGGAGGGCGGGCGGCCGGCGCTGCGATTCAGGGTGCCGGAGGGCGGCAGCACCGCTTTCGACGACCAGGTATTTGGGAAGATTGAGCTCGCCCATGGCCAGTTGGAGGATTTCGTCCTGCTGCGCTCCGACGGCAATCCGACTTATCACCTCAGCGTGGTGGTAGACGATCTGGACATGCGCGTGACGCACGTGGTTCGTGGCGCCGATCATCTTTCGAATACTCCGAAGCAGATTCTCCTCTATCAGGCGCTCCGTGCTGCGGCTCCGATTTTCGCCCACCTGCCGCTGATTCTTGGCCCGGACCGCCAGCGGCTTTCGAAGCGGCACGGCGCAACCGCCGTCGGCGCTTATCGCCAACAGGGAGTCCTGCCGGAGGCCCTGTTTAACTTTCTGGCTTTGCTCGGCTGGACGCCTCCCGGCCAGAAGGAAATCCTGAGTGTTGAGGAAATGATCCGGTCATTCGCGCTGCAAGACGTTTCCAAGTCGAATGCGGTTTTCGATTTTGAAAAGCTTGCCTGGATGAATGCCGAATATCTCCGCAACTTGCCGGCAGCGCGTTTATTTTCGTTGCTGCGCGAGGAGCTACAGGGCGCTTCGCTGTGGCAGCCCGCATTTGAGGGGGACGAGCGCAGGCGCTTTGAGCGTTCCGTACAATTGCTGCAGGCGCGCGCCCGAAACTTGAACGATTTTGCAGAGACCGGTCGCGCCTTCTTCAGCGACGATTTTCCTTATGAACCCGGAGCCGCTCAGAAATTCTGGAAAGACGCCGCCCTGCCGGTGTTGCTGGCGGAGCTTGCGGACCGGCTGTCTAAACTCATCGACTTCAGTCCGCAAGAGACAGAGAAATGCCTGCGCGCTTTGGCTGAAGAGAAACAGGTGAAGGCAGGTCTGTTGATTAATGCTTCCCGGGTGGCGCTGACCGGGCAAGGCGTGGCGCCTAGCTTGTTTGACGTGATGGAAGTGCTTGGAAAAGAACGAGTGGTGCGCCGGCTGGAGCGCGCCGCGGAGCATCTGAAGGCAACTTCAGTCTATTCCTAGTCCGGATTATTCATGAAGGCTAATTCGCGGACGGGAAGGGCACGGTTTTAACCGCGCCGTTCAAGTGCCGCCAGAGTCTTTCCTTTGTCTCGCATCCCAACGGCACGTTCGAAC
>JBOGKI010000368.1:0-5243 GCA_050745605.1 Terriglobia bacterium
GCCCCAAGTTATGGTCGGCGAGCACGTCGTAGACCGATTGCACAATTTCCTCAAGGGGAATAAAGGTGAGCGTGCTGTTGGCTTGAGGATCTAAGTCGATGAGCAACGTCCGCTTCTGCTTCAAAGCAAAAGCGGCGGCCAGATTGATGGCAGTTGTGGTCTTCCCGACCCCGCCCTTTTGGTTAGCGATGGCGATGACTGTGGCCACTCCGAGCTCCGGACGAAGCCCGCTGCGGCGGGCCACCTGGCGTTAAACCGCTTCGAACCTTCCGGCTTCAGCGTCAAGCCGCGGAACGCTACATCTTATAGCGGCCGATATCCTCATCGTTCAGGTTCTCCAACCATTTCCGCAATTCTTCGTTATTGATCTTATCCGAGGAGGAACCGGAGACCTTGGAATTCTTCAAAACGTCGTCATCCACGTAAATCGGACAATCCACGCGCAGCGCCAGGGCCAGCGCGTCCGAGGGCCGGGAATCGATGGAGATCGCCTGTCCATCCCGTTCCAGCCAGATGAGCGCGAAGAACGTGTCGTCGCGCAAATCGTTCACCACCACTTTGTTCACCTTGGTGTCAAGTCCCAGGAGCAGATTACGGAGCAAATCGTGGGTCATGGGGCGAGGGGTGGAGACCTTTTCGATTTCCAGGGCGATGGCATTGGCCTCGTAGATGCCCACCCAGATGGGCAGCACCGCCGCCCCTCCGGTGTCCTTCAGGATGACGATCGGCATGTTCGTCACTGGATCCATCATCAATCCCCGGATTTTCATTTCGACTTCCATGGGTCCTCCACTCCGGATCTTTCAAGAATCCGCACGGGAGCTGTGCCGTTTAGCTCCATCCTGCCTGTCAGGTCTCACAACCTGGCCCCGCGCCTCGTGTCCAGGCGCCCTGCCACTTACAGTGACAGCCTTTGCTGTAGCGGCGGTCTGCGACCGTCGCTCTTTTTCGGCGCTCATAGAGCGCCGCTACAGAGAAGCCTCGCGCCGGCGGTTGCGCACTTCGCGTCACCCCGCCGATGAACACACACGCTCTCCCACCAGACTGTTCGGCCCCGCCGCGGTCACTCGCACGTTGACGAACTCGCCAGCCCATTGCGGCTCACCCGGGAAATTGATCACGCGGTTCGAAGTGGTCCGGCCCATTGACTGGCCCAGCTTCGGGTGAAAACCTTCCACCAGGACTTCGAACTCGCTGCCCACCAGCGCGCGATTACGGCGAAGCTGAATTTCGCGCTGGCGGTCCTGAAGGATCAAGAGCCGTCTTCCCTTTTCCTCGTCCGCTACGTCGTCTCGCCACTGGCCCGCGGAAGTTTTGGGCCGTACTGAATATTTGAAGGAGAACACCTGATCGTATTCGACGCGGTCGAGGAGGTCGAGCGTCTGTTCAAAGTCGTTTTCCGTCTCGCCACAAAAGCCCACAATAATATCCGTTGAAATGCTAATAGCACGTTTGGAGGAACGAATGCAATCGATTTTCTCAAGGTATTCTTCGCGCGAGTAGGTGCGCTTCATGCGCGCCAGCACCGGGTTCGACCCGCACTGTACAGGCAGATGGATGTGATCGCAGAGCGCCGGATACGATTCGATGGCCCGCACGATCTCCGCCCTGAAATCCCGGGGATGCGAGGTGGTGAACCTCACGCGCCGGACACCCTCAATTTCCGCCACGCGGATCAGCAACTCCGTGAAGCTCAGGTGCGCCGCGGAAGGATCGCGGTAGGAGTTCACCGTCTGACCCAGCAGTTGGATCTCAGAGTAGCCCTCACCGGCCAGCCGCCGCGCCTCCGCCAGAATTCGATCCGCCGGCCGGCTGCGCTCCGGGCCGCGCGTCATGGGTACCACGCAATACGAGCACGCTTTGTCGCAGCCTTCGATAATGGTGAGGTAGGCACGGAAAGGATTATCGCGGCGGGTGAGCTCTGTCTCAAAGCATTCGTCCGTATCCAGTGAAAGACCGGTGACACGGCGGTTGCCGGATTCAAGCTGGGCAATCAGATCTCCGATCCTCGAATAACTCGCCGACCCGCACACCAGGCTCACTTGCGGCGCCCGCTCAAAGATGCGTTCGCCTTCCTGCTGCGCCACACAGCCGAGCACTCCGATGAGCTTGGAACCGGCGCCCGCGCCTTTCTTGAACGCGCCCAGGCGGCTGAAGACTTTCTGCGCCGCCTTTTCACGAATGCTGCAAGTGTTGTAGAGGACCAGGTCGGCTTCCTCGTAGCTTGCCACCGCGCGGTAGCCGCGCGTCTGCAGCGCCCCCGCCACTTTCTCCGAATCGTGGACGTTCATCTGGCAGCCGAAGGTCTCGATGTAGAACGTCTTGCCGGGACGGTCGCGCCGAACCGCGCTGGTAATGTCCATTGGAACGTTTGTGACGTCACGCTGGGGGTGTCTGAGGTCTTGCACGGAACGTATTTGCACCAGTTCGTTTGACATTCTGAAGTCCTGATTGCCCTCACGCCGCCGGACCAAACCCGACACGGCTCGGCGGACTCATCATTCCTTGTTTGCGGATTGTCGCTCCGCTTGCCGAGACATTTCCAGCCGCTCGCGAATCTCCTTCTCACGTTTGGCCGTCTCACTCTTCTGCCGTTCGATTAACTCTGTTTCTGCGGGCTCGTTTCTGAATACCTTCATCAACTTGAACTCATCCTTGCTGGGGTTCGACATTCGGTCCTCCCGATCACTTCAATTCTAGCAGTATATCTTACAACGTGGTAACGACCGCAGCCCCCTTCCAGGCTAGTGACTGCGACGCGACTCGCAGTTCGATCTTGCATGCCGCGCGGTCGTTGCGGGAGGGGAGCGCGATCAGGATCTGATCCTCAACCTCTTCTCCGGGCTCGATCCACGCTTGCGCCTCAAGCACCGGATACGTGGCCAATTCCTCCCAGATTGCCTCATAGGCAAATTCCTGGGGAGGAAACAATCGCGTCTCCCAGATGATCAGCGCCGTTCCCTTCCTTGAGACATCAACCTTCGCGCGGCCGACGTTCTTCACCGCGACACTTGCGTCCAAATATTCGCAATCCGCGACTTTCTTGATCATACCCTGAACACTTAAGGCCAATGCAGGTTTATATGTTCGTCCCTTGATAAAATTGAAATATGTCCAAACAGCGCCGATCGCAATGGCTGCAATTTCAACCATGTGTTGAATGATCTCGGTGATGTCTTTTACAAATTGCATCGTGATTTCATCTCACCCCGCCGCCTGCTTCAGCATGGCCGCCGCGTGTTTCAGCACCGCCTCGGTGATCTGGCTGCCGGAAAGCATCCGCGCCAGTTCCGCGGCGCGATCTTTGGAGGATTCGAGTTGCCGCACGCCGGTCACGGTTCGTCCACCGTGCTCGGATTTTTCGACGACATAGTGATGGTCGGCGAAACAGGCGATCTGCGCTAGGTGGGTGACGCACAGCACCTGGGCGTCGCGCGCCAGCACCTTCAGCCGCTGCCCCACGAATTCCGCCACCCGCCCGCCGATGCCGGCGTCCACTTCGTCAAACACCAGGGTGCGATTTCCCTCTTCATGCCCGGCGGCCTTCCCTGCCTTTGCCACCGTGCCGCGCATTCTTCCCACCACCGTCTTTAGAGCCAGCATCAGGCGGGAAAGTTCGCCTCCCGAGGCGATCTTTTCAAGTGGCCGCAGGTCCTCGCCGGGGTTCGGCGCGATGCGCAACTCAACCTGATCCACGCCATGTGGGCCGGGTTCTGCGTCCGGGTCGTCCAGAAAGCGGACTTCGAACCGTGTTTTCTCCATGGCCAACTGGCTCAGTTCTTGCAGCGCCATTTTCTCCAGGGTGCGTGCCGCCGCCCGCCGCTTCGTGGAAAGCTTCTTGGCAAGTTGCCCGTATTCGCCCGCCGCAGCTTGCAATTCCCGATCAAGGTCGGCGCGGCGCTCGTCCGCGTGTTCCAGCTCGTGCAGCTCGCGTCCTGCTTTTTCCGCAAACTGCAAGATATCCTCAATCGTCGGCCCATACTTGCGCTTCAATCGGCCGATCAGCGCCAGGCGGTCCTCCACTTCTTCCAGCCGAGCCGGATCGGCTTCAATCCGGTTCAGATCACCACGGAGAAAATCCGCAACATCCTCCAATCCATGCCGTGCTGAAGACAGCGCCTCAAGCTGCGGCCCGGCGCCCGCATCGTAACGGGCCAACTCTTCCAGCGATCTTTGGACCGCCGCGAGAAGCGAGAGCGCCGACACTTCATCCTCATACAGTTGGGAGAAAGCGCTGGCGGCGGCCGCCCGCACCTTCTCCACGTTGCCCAACATCCGACGCTCTTCTTCCAGGCGAATGTCTTCGCCCGTGGCGAGGCTTGCACGGCTCAGTTCTTCCACCTGGAACTTCAGTACATCCATGGCGCGCAGCCGCTCCTGCTCATTGCGGGCCAGAGCATCTGCCTCCTTCCGTAACTGGCTGAGCTGCCTGTAGATTACTCCCGTATGTTCAAGTAGTTCTTCAACACTGGCGGCCTCATCCAGCAACTCCAGTTGAGCATCGGGCGCGAACAGCGTCACATGCTCGTTCTGCCCATGGACATCCACCAGCCGCTGGGCCAACTCCTTCGCGGCCGCAAGCGTCACCGGCTGATCGTTCACCAGCATGCGGCTGCGGCCTTCCGCCTGAATTTCCCGGCGCAGCATGATCTCGCCCTCACTGGAACCGCTTACGCCGAACTCTTCCAGCCAGTCCTTCCACGGATCATCTCCGCCCGCCCGAAAGATCGCAGTAACCGAGGCACGGTCCTTTCCGGTGCGAATCATCTCCGGCGAGGCGCGTCCGCCCAGCGCCAGCCCCAGAGCGCCCACCAGGATGGATTTCCCCGACCCGGTTTCCCCCGTCAGCAGGTTCAGCCCGGGGTGGAACTCCAGACTCAGGCTTTCCACCAGCGCGTAATTTTGAATGTGAATTTCAGCAAGCATCTTGGGGTGCTTTGGAAGATACCAGATTTGACTGCGAGCACGCTACACATGGTGAGAACAAGGGATCGCCGCAGGGTTCCCCGGGCGCCATTTCATACGCTCACCAGCACGATACCCGCAAATATCAATCCAATTCCCACCCATTGCGTCCAGTGCAGCCGCTCGCGCAGGAAGACCCACGCCAGACCCGCGGTGACAGCGCCGAAAAGCGAGCTGAGCACTGTCACCACGGAAACCTGCTCGGTGGTGAGGCCGATCGCGGTTGCGACAAATGCCGCGGTGTCAAAACAGCCGGTACCCGCCAGCAGCCACCAGGT
>JBOGKI010000369.1:0-5233 GCA_050745605.1 Terriglobia bacterium
TTCTGTAATTGGCGGACCGCTTCGTCGTAGCGGCCCGCCTGAGTCAGAATGCTGCCGGCCCCGTAGTTGACGGCGACGGAAAGCGGATCGAGATCGAGCGCCCGCCTGATCTCGCGGATGGCCTCGGTCTGCCGCAACATGGCGGCAAGGTACAGGGCGTACCAGTGGTGTGCGGTGGCGTAACCCGGGTCCAGGCTCAGGGCGCGCTGATAGTTCTCGTCCGCGCCCGACCAGTCCCGTTCATTGACGAACTTCTCGTAAGCCAGCGAACAATACGCCTCCGCCAGCGTGGGGTCCAGCTCCAGCGCCCGCAGCGCCGCTGCTTTTGCCTTGTCATACGACTCCCGATCCGGCAGGTAGCCGCCGCCCAGCACCAGGTAGGCGTCCGCCAGGCCGGCGTAAGCGCGGGCGTACCCGGGGTCGCGGGCAATGGCCTGCTGGAAATACGTGAGAGACTGGAGGAGTCCGTCGCGGGTGCGCCGGTTCCAATAAAACCGGCCCAGCAGGTAATCCCGATAGGCCTCGGCGTCAACGGGGTGCGGGTTCCGCAAGCGCGTATCGGTGGCCGGGGCGAGTTTAAGCTTGATCTCGCTGGCAATGGCGATCGCTACCTGTTGCTGCACGTTCAGCACGTCTTCGAGATCCCGGTCGTACTCGCCTGTCCACACGTGGCCTGCGTCACCGGCCCGAACCAGTTGCGTTGTCACCCGAATCCTCTTGCCGGACTCGCGCAAGCTGCTTTCCAGCACGTATCCCACCCCCAGCTCGCGCCCGATTTGGGGCACAGACTTATTGGAGTGCTTGTATTGCATGGCTGAAGTGCGTGCGATCACGTCCAATTGCCCGGGGCTCAGGCGGCTCAGCTCGGAGATCATGGCCTCCGTCAGGCCGTCGCAAACGTACTCTTGCCGATCATCGCCGGTGAGATTCACAACGGGGAGCACTGCCACCCGTACCGGGCCCGTCACCGGCTGCGGTTTTCTCCGGGACCCGTCCAGGCCGTGGTAAACAAGGCGCCCGCCCGCGGCCAACACCAGCGCCAACGCCACCCCGGCGCTCCAAGAAAGCCAGCGTGGAGGCCGACGCTGCGGGGTGAGGAGTTCCGGTTCGGCTTCCGATTCCGGAGAGGCAGGCGGGCCAGCCGGTTCGGGCAAGACAGCAGCGGCCGACGTTATAACGGCGATCGGCTCCGCCCCCGTCGAGGCGGCGACAGGGGCTTGGCTGACAGGCACTGTTAGCCGGTACCCGAACTTCGGCAGCGTCTGGATCACTTCCTCGCCCAGGACCTTTCGGAGCACGGATATGTTGCGGGTCAGGCTGCTGTCACCCACAAAGGTATCCGGCCAGACCCGGCTGATGACGGCCTCTTTGCCAACTGACCGGCCGCCGCTTTCCACCAGCACCAGCAGCGTCTCGAATTCCTTCGGAGTCAGCGGCAAATGATCGCCATTCCTCCACAGCATCCGCTGCGCAACGTCCATCCGAAAGGTGCCAAACAGAAAAATCTGGCCGTCCAAGTCGTTCATGGGATTGATGCAAGCGATTTTAGCAAATTCTTACGAATTCCGTAAAGACAACTGGCGGCGTTCTGATTACCCTCTGCTTCCGGAGCATTACAAAATCAAACGGCCTGTCAGGAGGAAAAACAATGAAGCTTGCCGTAGGAACACTACTCGCTCTCGGGGCCGCCAGTGCTGTGATCGTATTCGCCCAACAAAATACGCCGCCTAAATATCCAACCTGCCCAACGCCAGGTCATACCTGCGATGAAAACCTCGGGCAGGATACGCACAATCCCAACACGCAGTACGGTTGCATTAAGTGGTGTAGCAATCTTCCGCTGAAAATCACACCGGACCCCATTCAGGCGTGCGCAGGGCAACCGATCCAAGGGATCAATGTACGAGTTGACGGCGCCATGGATACCATGGGAAATGCGATCGATCCCACTACTCAGCCCGGACAGGTCCCCGGGCATGTCAATTGGGGCGACGGAACACCGGAACAGGGTATTGTCGTTCAACCGGGCCCCATTCCATTCAATCAGAATTTCACGCATACCTATGAAGCGGCGGGCACCTATTACCCATCCGCCACCGTTGCGCAACAATTTGCATATACCGGTGACGGGTCGTGCGAGTACCGATGCCGCTCGCAGGGGTCGGATGTTGCCATCGTCTACCTGGCCAATTCTCCTGAATGCGCGACCGGAGTTTTCAAGGCCACCGCGGCCTCGGCGAAGCGGAAGATGGCAGAGATCAAAAAGTTTGAAGCCATGTTGAAAGCTTCACAGAAATAACTAAATGGCGCAACCGCCGCTGGTCAGCTTCTAGGGGCGTCATGCCGGAAGGGGCAACACCCTGTTCTGGTGACTGTCGTGGCCCAGGTCTTGGATGGCATCCGCGGTAAACGCGCTGCGAGACCACGCTCGCGCCATAGTCACAAAGCTCAACGGGAAATGGTTTTCCAATGCGAGGATCAAGGCCGCAAGGCCAAAAGGAGGCGGTATGAGCAAAGCTAAACTCAGTTGGCGCAAAACGGCTTGCGCCCTCTTTCTAATCTATGCAGCAGCGGCCATTGCCTCGCCGGGGCAAACGTTCAAGACGCTGGCGAATCTCGATGGGACAAATGGCACCCAGCCACTGGCGGCAGTGGTGCAGGGCACGGACGGGAATCTGTACGGAACGACGGACACAGGGGGAGCAAACTACGCAGCAGGCACGATCTTCAGAATGACCCCGGCAGGCATACTGACCACTTTCTACAACTTCTGTTCCCAGGCGAACTGCACCGACGGCTCCAACCCCTACGCCGGGCTCGCGTTGGGAACGGACGGAAACCTGTATGGAACAACGCTGGCCAGCGGTGCTTACAACGGTGGCACAGTTTTCAAGATTACGCGAACGGGCGCGCTGACCACGCTTTACAGCTTCTGCGCCCAGAGCGGCTGCGCCGATGGCAGCCAACCGATGGGTGGGCTTGTCCTGGGGACGGACGGTAACTTCTACGGAACGACGGCATATGGTGGGAACGGGAGCGCCTGCCCCGCCGGTATCGGCGGCTGCGGCACGGCTTTCAAGATCACTCCGGCTGGCACGCTGACGACGCTTTACAACTTCTGCTCCCAAACGAACTGCGCCGACGGCGACGGCCCCGAATCAGCGCTCGCGCTGGGCACGGATGGAAACTTCTACGGACCAACTCTGTTTGGCGGGTCCGATATCACCAACGCCGGGACAGTGTTCAAGCTTACTCCGAAAGGCGAGCTAAAAACGCTTTACACCTTCTGCGGCCAAAGTCCGTGTACCGACGGAGAAAGCCCTTGGGGCGGGCTCGTGTTGGCCAAAAGCGGGAACTTCTACGGGACAACCTACAGCGGCGGGGCAAATAATGGCTACGAGGCGGGTACGGTGTTCAAGATTTCACCGGGTGGCACGTTTACCCCGGTGTATAGCTTTTGCGCCCAAACCGGCTGTACCGACGGCGGCAACCCTCGAGCCGGGCTTGCGCTGGGCGCCGACGGAAACCTTTACGGAGTAACCGAGGTCAACGGCGGTCCGGAAGGCGTGGGCACAGCCTTCCGGATCACCCCCGGGGGCGCGCTCACCACCCTGCACAGCTTCGACGGCACCGACGGCGCATATCCCGAAGGCGGGTTGTTTCAGGCGACTAATGGCGGCTTCTACGGGACCACGGGAGGCGGCGGCCCCTACGGCGCTGGTACCGTCTTCAATTTGGGTGTGGGCCTGCACCCCTTTATCGAGACCGTGCCCGCCGCAGGCAAAGTGGGGCAGCGCGTGCTGATCCTGGGAAACAATCTCACAGGTTCGACAAGCGTTACGTTCAACGGCATCTCGGCCACGTTCACCGTGTCGTCGCGCACTCTGATCACGGCGACAGTACCCGTGGGCGCCACCAGCGGCAACGTTCAAGTGACCACCCCGAGCGGTACGCTGACCAGCAACGCGCCGTTCCGAGTACTGCCATGATCGAGAGCGGCAAATTCTCGGAACCTCTTGGAAGGTTGGCGTCCCCGGCGGGATTCGAACCCGCGTTACCGCCGTGAAAGGGCGGTGTCCTAGGCCGGGCTAGACGACGGGGACTGAACCGGGAAGGCTGGCCGACGGGGCGCGTGAAGTCCCGCCGTATTCGATTCGGCTAATCACAATCCTCTGATCCTGCAAAGTCAGTATGGTAGCAGCGACCGTGGCGAACTGTCAAACCGGCCCACAACGCAGTCCGGGAAGCCCTGCCGATTCCGCTCGAAACTTAGAAAGCGCAAAAGAGTGCCAATCTGGTATGAAAATAGCCGGACGCGAGATTGAAAATAAACGGGCAATGGGCTCTGCATGGGACTCCCATTTCCCGCTTTCGCGGGAACAAGCTTCGGGGGAATGATTGTTTCTCTAACGCGCGGTGGTGGCTGTGCCCGGCACGAGGTCAGTGCGGCCCGGCTGCGCCCAAGCGTGCTACATCAGGGCCACGCCGCGAAGGTGGATTGGTTGAAGACCGCGAGAAATGGTGGACGCGAAGGGATTCGAACCCTCGACCTCAGCGTTGCGAACGCCGCGCTCTCCCAACTGAGCTACGCGCCCCAGCCGTGCCGCAAAACTTGAACCAATATAGCACGGCGGGCAGAGGCGGACAACCTGAGCGGTCTTCAGGTAGTGTCCTGTTTTGATTGGAGGGCAGGCATCCTGCCTGCAAATTTGCCGGCTGGAAGCCGGCGCTACGTCCTGAATCAGGACACTACCGGTCTTCAGCGAAACAACGCGCTCCAACGGTTCCGTGATATACTGCGGCCAATTCCCGGACAGGCCTAATTGACATGAAGAATTGCCCCACCTGTCACTCGAACTATCCCTCAGACTTCGCCGTCTGCCCGCGCGACGCCACCACACTGGTCGAAGTCGGCGTGTGGTCAGAAGGCTCGGTGGTTCGGGGCAAATATCGCATTCTGGGCAGAATCGGCGAGGGCGGCACGGCGATGACCTGAGAAGAGACCCGGAGCCGGGCGGCACGTCCACGCTACCTACACTTGAACAGTCTTAGCAGGAACCAGTAATGGAGGGGTCGCTCATGGCACGTGGAATGTTCATGACACTTCAGGCGTTCGACGCCGCCCGCGTGGCTGGTGTGCCGAAGGAGCCGGGTGTCTACGTTGTGTACCAAATGCCCCTTGGCAAAACCAAATCGTTTTATGTCGGACGGTCACGAGTGAGCATGTACGACC
>JBOGKI010000370.1:0-5226 GCA_050745605.1 Terriglobia bacterium
GCCTAGCGCCATCTTTACCGGCAAAGAGCGACTGGTATTCTGCCTCCGACTCGACCAGCAGCTTCAAGACGTCCGGCTCGCGGGCGGCGTCGAGAACCGCATAGAGTGGCTGAAACTGGCCACGCAGCATGGCGAGTAAACGGTCTTCCGGCTCATTTCCTTCAATTCGCACCAGAAAACGGGTTTCACCCGCTACAAGCTGGTCGCCGTCCGCAAGCGTCTTTTCGCTAACTTTTTCACCGTTCAACCGGATTCCGTTCCGGCTGTTGGCGTCGATGACGCGACATGAGTGTTCCGAACACTCCACGACGAAATGAATTCCGGACATGCGCGAGTCGCCGGGAAATGCAAAGTCCGATTTGGAAGTTCGTCCCACACGAACTTGCTCGCCCGGTTTCAGCTCGACCTTGTTGCCGGATAACGGCCCTGAGTGTGTCTCCAGAATGACTCGCATGGCCCGAAGTTCTTTCAGCGGAGAGATGGCCAAGCACGGAAAGCCTTACGTGGCTGTCATTTTGAGCGGAGCGAAAAAGCTAAGCTTTCGTTTCAATACAAATACGGGATGCTTCACTGCGTTCAGCATGACGAATCGCCATTTTCCAGCAAAATTCAGGTCTTGTTCTTCTTATGCGGCAGGACCTGCCGCACTATGTAGAGCCTCTCAACCGGGACACGGTTCGATAAAAGGTGTTGCGTCCTGTGCTGCCTGCGCCAACGACTGGGCCGCATTCGATGCCGACTGGGAATCGCTAGACCCCGAGCCAGCCATCGCCTGAGCCAACAAGAAAAGAGGTGGTACCGGTGTGACCACCACCGGCGAACCCATGCCGACTTCGCCGATCATCACCGTCGGCTCACCGAGGACGATGACGCCGCCATGCATGGTTGGATCACCGATCCGCGCGGCCATCAGGTTGCCGATCAGGACGGTGGGCGAACCCATCATGATCGAATCCGGCGGACCCACGCAGGTGGCCATGTCCGTCATGCGGGCAGCGGGCAGCATTCCGATCAGGACGGTGGGTTCGCCAGGCGGCAGAATTGGGCCACCCACGTGAGGAACCACGCCCGTGACCATGGGGCAAGTGTGCATGTCAGTGATGCGAGCGGCTGGAGGCATATCAAGACCAGTGATGAGTTGCGAGTGATAAGTGACAAGTCAAAATCGATCAGCACTCAGCTATGAGCGACTGGGAAACTGACCACAACGAGCGGCATTTCCCATGACACCTGGGCCTGTAAGCTGACACCTGAAACCTACTGATTCAGCTTTCCACCTTTACTGCCATCGTCGGCAGTGTCGGGATCCTTAGGGTCCTTAGGAGCGTCAGGATCCTGGGGCGACTGCGGACTGGCGCCCGGCCCACTGCCGGCAGCGCCTCCGCTGTTGATGAGCACCATGGTCCCCTGGATGGTGACGCCCGCCGGGCCAATGTCAACGAAGCCGCCCGGGCCCTTGAGGGAGAGCTGCATACCCGCTTCGATGATGACGGTCATGCCCCCCTTCAGGTGAATCGTCTGACCGGCTTCCATGGCGTGAGTCATGCCAACCTTCTCATTGCGCGATTGGCTCACCTGGAGCGAAACATTGCCGCCCACCTGCTCATTCTGGTCTCCGCCGACCTTCAACGAGACATTACCGACAATCTTCTCCTTCTGCGCGCCCTCCACGTCAAGCGACTGATCTCCGCCGATCTTTCCCATCTGCTTGCCGCTCACTTGAAGGGACACGTCGCCTTCGATTTTCTCAAAGTGCGTGCCTTTCACGTGGCCATGCTTGTCGCCCTCGACTAATTCCTGCTGATTGACGTGGACAATCAGATGGCGGTTGTTGCCGATGTACTCGCGGGAGTCGTGTTCCACGCGGTGGTCCATATCCATTTCAGCATTGAGGAAAATCTGCTCGCTGCCCTTCTTGTCCTCAAAGCGAAGCTCGTTATAATTTGCAGTCCCGCCGCCTTTGGAGCTGCGGGACATGAAGGTGCTGCGGGTCTGGTTCGCCGGGAGCTCGTAAGGTGGCATCACCTCCGCGTTGTAGACGCGCCCGGTGATAAGGGGACGGTCCGGATCGCCCTCCAGAAAGCTTACGACTACTTCCTGCCCGATGCGCGGGATCCAAACGGCGCCCCACCCTTTGCCGGCCCAGGGCTGCGAGACACGGATCCAACAAGAGCTGTTTTCATCTTTCTTTCCTATGCGGTCCCAGTAAAACTGCACCTTCACCCGGCCATAGTTGTCTACGTATATTTCTTCGCCGGATTGACCCACCACCAAGGCCGTCTGGGGGCCCTGGACAAAGGGCTTTGGGGTCACACGCGGCGGGCGAAACGGGACCGTGGCAGGGATGCAAGTGAAATGGTTGGAATAGTGATAACCCTCGCCCGATCCTCCCGTCGTGTAGCTTCCTCCCACCGAGGCCGTGTGCTGAATCTCCGTCAGGACGTACGATATGTTCATGTCAGCGCGGTAGTAATCGGTCAATTCAAACTTGTAACCGGAAGTGAAAGCCCGGCAGACGCTCGATCCACTCGAAATAATGCAATTGACCTCTTCCTCCTGCATCCGAATCTTGGCCAGGGACTGGCCATCGGGCTTCTTCAAGTAATCGCCCGGATAGTCGTACATTTCGAAATTGCTGTTGCCGCCGACATTCACGATGGTGGGTACGCTGGTCAGGAGACTGGTACTGGGCGTCTCAAAATTATAATCGGTCAGCGAATACTTGCCAGTTTGCACTTCCTGCTCGGCCTGGAAAACCGTAATCACGTCTTCTTGCTCCAGATCGCCAGCCGTCACGTTAAACTGCGCGGTCGCCTGTCCCGGGCAGGGCTGGTGCACGCTTGGGGCATCCCCCAGCGTTAGAGTGTGTTTGCCATTCTCGTGCGCGAAGAAATAAAAAATCCCACATTGCTCCATCAAACGCGATACGAAGTTAAAGTCGGTTTCCCGGTATTGCACGCAATACTCCACCGGACTGTAGGTATTCTGAAGCTGTCTCTTAAAATCTGTGAAACCACGGTTCTTGAAGACTTGTTCAATGATGTCGGGTATCGCCAGGTTTTGGAAAATTCGGCAATCCGCGTAGCGGGTAAGAAACCAAACCCAGGGCACCATCTCCGCCTCATAGTGAGTGAGACCGCTCTCCCTGCCGGTCAAAGCGAAGCGGCTGATGAGCCCGTTCAAGTATCGCGGGTCGCCCGCGGTGTTGACGGTAATGGTGACGTTCTGTCCGACGATGTCCTTAAAGGATATCGTATCGTCCTCGGAGAGCAGGTCCAGATCAAAACGAAATAGCCGCGAGATTGCTTCGTGTCCCGAAAACCCCTGCAAAAGGAGGACGTCCTGGCCCAGCGGCGTATCGACCGAAATGAGTCTGTTTTCCTGGGTGTAGGGCATAATCAAAAGTCCGTCGGGCCCTTCCTACTGACGCTTACGAGCCCCGTGCGCCGCCTTGTGATGCTCACTTATTTCACGGACCAGATCGTGAGCAAAATAGCCGATTTTTTCTCCTTGGTTCTCCATAAAGTGACCAACTTTCATCTTGAATATCACCTTTCGGGCGGCTCCAATCGTAGCCTCCAGGTGGTAGGCATACTGCCCTGCAGCACGATTAAGGCGGCTGGCAGCCGTTTTCGAGGAGGCAACCAGAGATCGAATTATAGACTGGTCAAGCTTCTGGCTGTAGCCTTCTGCTTTTTTCCTGAGCAGTTCGAGATCCTTCTCCCAGTAGTCCCCGATAGCCTTGCCTAAAACCTTGGCACCGAATTCGACTGACTTCTCCTTAAGCCGCTCGATGAACTGCTGCCCGGAGACGACGAGAATGATGTGGAGAGAACTCTTATTCCTGTTTTCGGGCGCGTAGTCCTCCTGGATGAACTTATCGACGGCACCATATGTCAAGCTCACCGCCTCTGCTTCATGACCCCGCAAGGGCACGCATCCGAAGAGTTCCTTCAAATGTGCCCAGGCGAGTTCTGTCCAGGTTGCAGTCTCTTCCGCCGCCGCCGCAGTCTCCGTCAACCCACTCACGAGACCCAAGGTCATAAGAGCGATACCTGCCCACCAGTGAATGTTATTGAGGGTTCTTACAGTTGATTCAAGAGCGTTGCTAAGATCGGAGTTGATTCGACCGACGGATCGAAATCGTTCTTGCAGTGCGGAAAGCCTGCTTTGGCGTATTCGATCCTGAGCAGCGAGAAAATGGAGTGCTTCCCGGCTACCCTTTACGTACTCCTGCAGGAACGTCTCAATGAGAGTTTTTGTCTCTGCATCCGTGTCTCGCTCTATCTCCTTTGGGTTCCCAAGATCAACATCGACCATACCGGCATGACCCAGCGAAAGGCCTTTGACAATCAGGTTCTGTTCTTGGACCCACTTCACACTAATGGTTCTTTCAAGAACCTTTGCGTAGGCTACAGCCCTCAAGAAGCGTACTAATGCAGTTCCGTCTAAGCGTATCACTTTGTGAGATTTACGGCGCGGAAGCAGCTTTAAGGAACTGCTCCATTGCGTAACGTCGGAAGACCCACAGAAAGAAGGGGAAGGGTTAGCGATACGGGCCGATGTTCCGGAATCTGGACGTGGCGAACCGCGTGTTGCACAAGTCGGACCGGGGCGTTTGTTCGGAACCGGCATCGGTAAACCTCCGAGAACCTGATTGCTGCCTAATTGTAGGAGAATGCCCCATCCGGGCCTATATTGATGTGAATTGAACTCAGTTTCTCGCCCTCGGCCATGCGACCCAAAATCTGCCGCGATATCTCCGGCAGCAGAGTATTGGTCAAAATGTTATCCACATTCCGGGCGCCGCTTTCGACTTCGGTGCAGCGATTGGCGACTTCATTGACCAGCGCCTGATCGTAGGTGAGATCGATGCGGTGATTCTCCCGAATCCGGCGCTGAATTTTTCCAAGCTTCAGCACAATGATCTTCTTCAGGGCCTCATCGCGTACCGGGTAGTAGGGAACCACTACCATGCGGCCCAGGAAGGCCGGCTTGAAGATCTTGTTGAGCTCCGGCTTCAGAGCCTGGACCAGACCCTGCGGACTGGGGGCCGTTTCGGGGTCGGCGCACAGCTTCATCATCTGGTCGGTGCAGGCATTGGTTGTCAAAATGATGATATTGTTCTTGAAGTTGATTTCTCTGCCCTCTCCATCCTCCATATTGCCCTTGTCAAAGACCTGGTAAAACAGCTCCAGAACATCCGGATGCGCTTTCTCGACCTCA
>JBOGKI010000371.1:0-5214 GCA_050745605.1 Terriglobia bacterium
AAGGCGGCTTTCAATTCGCCCGTGTGGTTCAATTGCGGGCTGTGGCACAAGTACGAGCGCACTTCGAAGGGCACGGGTTGGTACTGGGATCCGGCCTCGCAAACCAACAAGAAGGAGACGGAAGCTTACCGCCATCCGCAGTGCTCGGCCTGCTTCATCAACTCCGTCGAGGACAACCTGGAAAACATCCTGACGCTGGCCAAGACCGAGGGAATGCTGTTCAAGTGGGGCTCAGGCACGGGAACCAACCTTTCGCCCATCCGTTCCTCCATCGAGACTCTGTCCGGCGGCGGCATCGCTTCCGGGCCACTCTCTTTCATGAAAGGCTACGATGCGTTTGCGGGCGTCATCAAGTCGGGCGGCAAGACACGCCGCGCCGCCAAGATGGTGATCCTTAACATCGATCATCCGGACATCGAAGATTTCATCCAGTCCAAAGCGAAAGAGGAGCGCAAGGCCTGGACGCTGGTGGAGGCGGGCTATGACGCCTCGCTGGACGGGGAAGCCTACAGCTCCATTTTCTTCCAGAATGCCAACAACAGTGTACGGGTTTCGGATGACTTCATGAAGGCCGTACTCGACGATAAGGACTGGACGACGCGGCGGGTGACCACCGGCGAACCGCTGAAGGCCTATCGAGCGCGCGACCTGATGGGCAAAATTTCCGAAGCGGCCTGGCAGTGTGGCGATCCGGGCATGCAGTTTGACACCACCATCAACCGCTGGCACACCTCCAAGGCCACCGGACGGATCAACGCCTCGAATCCCTGCAGCGAGTATATGTTCCTGGACGACACCGCCTGCAACCTGGCTTCGCTGAACCTGATGAAATTCGCCTCGCCCGACGGCAAGTTTGATGTCCCAGCCTTCCGCCACGCCGTGGACGTGATGATTACCGCGCAGGAGATACTGGTGGATAACGCCAGCTATCCGACGGAGAAGATTTCCGGCAATTCCCATCATTTCCGGCCGCTGGGCCTGGGTTATGCGAACCTCGGCGCGCTGCTGATGGCCAACGGCCTGCCCTACGATTCGGATGGCGGCCGTGATTATGCCGCCATCATCACCGCCCTCATGCATGGGCAGGCCTACCTCACCTCCTCGCGCATCGCCGGTGAGATTGGACCATTTTCCAGTTATCCCGAAAATCGCGACTCATTTCTGGAAGTCATCGCCATGCACCGCGGCGCGCTGAACAACATCAATCCGCGCAACGTGCCGGAAAACTTGTGGGAGGCGGGACGCAAGGCCTTGGACGAATGCCTGGTCAGCGGGATGAAGCACGGTTACCGCAACGCGCAGGTCACGGTGCTGGCGCCCACTGGCACCATCGGCTTTATGATGGATTGCGACACCACCGGCATTGAGCCGGACTTGGCGCTGGTGAAGTATAAGAAGCTGGTTGGGGGCGGGCTCATCAAGATCGTGAACGGCGTCGTGCCCACGGCGCTGCTGAAGCTGGGATACACGGAGCAGCAGGCGGGTGACATTGTGAGTTACATCGATCAGCACGGCACCATCGAAGGCGCGCCGGGCTTGAAGCCGGAGCACCTGCCGGTGTTTGATTGCTCGCTGAAGCCCGCCAACGGCAAGCGGTCCATCCACTACATGGGCCATGTCCGCATGATGGCGGCGGTGCAGCCGTTCCTCTCCGGCGCCATCTCCAAGACCGTGAACATGCCGGAAGAATGCACGGTGGAGGACGTTTCGAACGCTTACCTTGAGGCTTGGCGGATGGGCATCAAGGCCATTGCCATTTACCGTGATGGCTCCAAGCGCTCGCAGCCCTTGAACACTGCGGATGCCAAGCCCAAGGACGTAGGGGCGCCGCTTGCGGCGCCCGCAACCTCCGCAGCCCAAGCTGCACGCCCGTTCCGGCACAAGCTGGCCGATGAGCGGCAAGCCATCACCCACAAGTTCTCCGTGGGCGGGCACGAAGGTTATATCACCGTCGGCCTTTATGAGGACGGGATGCCGGGTGAAATCTTCATCACCATGGCCAAGGAAGGCTCCACCGTTTCCGGATTGATGGATTCCTTCGCCACCGCGGTTTCCCTGGCCTTGCAGTATGGCGTGCCGCTCAAGGTGCTGTGCGACAAGTTCAGCCACACGCGGTTTGAGCCCAGCGGCTGGTCCAGCAACACTCAGATTGGCTATGCCAAGTCGCTGATGGATTACATCTTCCGCTGGCTGGCGGTGAAGTTCCTGCCGCGCGACGCTCAGCCGCGCGAAAACGTCAGCGTCACGTCAGTAAGCAGTCAGGAAGCTATCAAGGCCACGGAGCTGGCCACGCAGTTCTCCCGAGCGGCGGTTGAGCCACGGCCTGCGGTGCATGGTTCCGAAGCGGCTCAACCCGCGCACTCGCCATCCCAGGCGCAACTGGTGGGAGTTCAACAAGAGGATGACGCTCCAAGCTGCTCGGATTGCGGCGCCATCATGGTGCGCAACGGCGCCTGCTACCGCTGCATGAATTGCGGGAGCACGAGCGGATGTTCGTAGGAGGTTGCTGAAATAGCCTGAATTGTCATGCTGAGCCCTTCGCCTGTCATTCTGAGCGCTTCGGCTGTCATGCTGAGACCTTCGCTTGTCATTCTGAGCGAAGCGAAGAATCCCGGCTTTTCTGCTCAGGGTAAACTCCGCGAAGCATCCCGGTATTTGCCTCAGGCCAAACTCCGCGAAGAATCCCCATATTATATTGAAATGAAATGACACAGATTCTTCGCTGCCATGAAAATAGCCGAAAGCGCCGCTGAAAACAGAGCGTTTATCAATGGACCGCCGCTTTCGCGGGGGTGACCGAGGACGTCATTCCCGCGCAAGCGGGAATCCAGGCTTTTTCATGCCAAGTGGTGAGCCAAAGGCTCATGGCGTCTCCGCTCAGGATGGCAGCCTCCAGCGGGTAGCCACGGTCAGCGCCTTTCTGACCGTGGGCTTTTCGTTGGAATCACGACCCACGGTCAATCCCACGGCGATTGACCGTGGCTACCGGCGTGAGTAATCTTGGTTTATGGAGGCCCTCAGCCAGTTCGATCTGCGCGATTACGAGAAGGTGGAGGAGGCGCTGAAATCTGTCCGCGATGCGGATGCATTTTTAAATGCCGATGCCGTCACCTTGGCTGGGGGCGCAGCCGTCCGCTTTGGATGGCCGGACTGGCCGGAACTGTTGCGCCAACAATTGCGGGCCGAGGTCGATGTGTTGCACCAACGAGTTCCGCTCCTGAGACCAGTAGCGGAAGATACAAAAGAGTGGGCGGTCGTTTTCCAAGCTTGGAAAAGCGATCCGGAATCGGCAAAGGAAATTGGGGAAGCTTTGAGCGAAAGCTTTCCGGGCCGCGTTCGATGGGTTTTTTCAAGGCGCGACAGCCGGGGAAGAGTTTCCGCCACCGGCGCGATTGAAAAGCTGGGCAACGTTAGTCTCGATCTAAGCTGGAAGGGTGTGTCCGCGATTCCCGCCGGCCAAGCTTCAAGGGAAGACATGACGGCGTTGTCTGGCGCCATCGAGAAATTGACAGCCTGGGCGGGGCGCAAGATCACTCCTGTCTTGGAGCAATTGCGGGATCGCCTGGCCAACCTCTATGGCGACCGTTTTCGAGGTCTTTACGTGTTCGGTTCCTACGCCAAGCCCGATGCGGGAATTCAATTGCCGGAGAGTTCGGATCTGGACGTCGCGCTGCTCCTTTCAAACCTTGATAGCCCGTACGACGAAATCCAGCGTTTCGGCGATATCGCGGCGGATTTGTCGTTGGAGCACGGCTTGGTCATTTCACTCCATCCTATTCGTGAGGCTGACTTCCGGCAGGGGCGGACGAATTTCACGCGGGTGATCTCTGACTATGCGATAGCGGTCGAATGAGAGAGGATGTGCGATCTGAACTGGACATCGCTGGCCAGGCGCTCCGTGCAGCTACAGGTCTTGCCGCCAGCGGGCTTCCCCGCGACGCGGTCTCCAGGGCTTACTTCGCAATGTTCCACGCGGCAACCGCCATGCTGCTGGCAGAGAACATGAGCTTTGAATCGCACGAGGAGACAATAGGGGCCTTCGGCAGACTTTTTGCCAAGGCGGGACGCGTCGACCGGAGATTCCACCGTGACCTGATCAACGCGGAGGATTTCAGGGAAATTGCAGACTATGTACGTAACGCGCCAATATCAGCGGAGAAAGTCTCGGACACGATCAGGACGGCAACTGAATTCCTAGCCATGGCGGAAACATTCCTGGAGGGGGCAGGAGGCAAGCTTGAATAGCCAAGGAACTGCTTCAAAACTCTCCATTGATGTTCGTGAGGCGCTGGAAGCCATTTGCGGACGGGGCAAGGGGCGCTGCTGGTATTGTGACAGGGACCTGCCCAGCGCCCGCCGCGCCATCCGCCAGGGATGGGATGTGCAGCGACTGCAGGATTACACTCTGGCCAGCATCATTCTGGTTTGCCCGGACTGCCGGCGTCAGGACCAGGCGCTCAGCGGCGCAATGGTGACGTCCGCCCGGAGCGTTGCTTCAAGAAAGAAATCCATCCGACCGTCCCTCGCCCCGCGCGGTATTCCCGCGCCCGCGGCGACCAAGTGACTGGCTGGAAACCGGGGCCCGGCGACGGCGCTGCCGAACTGAATGCGATTTCTGATGCTTCTTCTCCAGTGGTTTTATGAATAAACACTCTCACCCGGCCTTCGGCCACCCACTGCCGGAGGGAGAGGGCTGGAAAAGTGAGGGGCTTTTGTAACAGTTCTGATTGCGTTGGTAACAGAACGAAACGAAAGGTCTGAGGGCCAATGAACTTGCCGCAGATCGAGAACGACGCAAGCGTTAACCACCGGCCCGAAGCCCTGACTGAAAGCCAAGTCAAGGCATGCTTCCTCCAAACCATCCGCCATCTCTTTTTGGCCAACCCAACCGATCCGGAAGGGTTTCTTGCCTATTTCACGGAAAGGGCGCCGCGTGACGAGGAGATTCTCGGATTACTTTCCATCGCTACGAACCTGGCGGCATCTCCCCTGATTGCATTTTTCCCAACTTCGTTTGAGGCGCTGGCCAGCCTGCCGGAGGCTGATCGCTCCGACCTCTGCCAAGCGTTCCGCAATGCCCTCGCAGCCTCCAACCGGAAGAGCGCCGCAGCCTAGCATCATGTCACAGCTAATTCTTGACAATGGTCTGGAGGCGCTTCTGTAGCGGCGGTCTGCGACCGCCGATGTTTTTCAAAGGGTTCGGCGCTCATAGAG
>JBOGKI010000372.1:0-5213 GCA_050745605.1 Terriglobia bacterium
GGTGAAGGGTTAGCGAAGCGCAAGGGCGTCGCCGCGAGGCGGGGTCTGAAGGAAGCGTGGAGCAAAGGTGCGAGCCGATGGACAAAAACCGGATAGAAGGCGTGAGCGTCGGGCGAGCGGGCCGGGTTTCGCGAAGCCCATTTCCATCAAAGGCGCAAAACGTAGATTCGGCGGTGCTGCACCGAAGGCGGTCGAGCTTACCTCGGGAGATCTGTCGTAGGTCACGGATTCGTGACTGAGGGCGGCGCAAGCGGTCCTGACCGCGGAGCAGAAGTCAGCAGAGGGCGTAGTAGTCGCGACAGCGGCGAAGGCCCCCCTTTCTCTCCGCGATCGCGGCCGCTCAGGCGGGCAACTACAGCGATTCAACTGGGAACTTTAGCCAATCAAACATCGGCAATGTCCAAGGCACCGACGGCTACGACAGCTTAACCCTCGCCGGGACCCCAATCAATTCCCACTTTCAGCGCCACAAAGCAACGGCGCCACCGGCATTGACGGTGGCGCCGTTGTGCTCTCCTCCAGACCAGCCCAACGAGCCTGGCCAGCTAGCGTAAAGCGTTTGAAGCTGTAGTCACCTGATTTCCAATCACGCTGCCGGAAACAATCATATCGACCCGGCGGTTCAGCTTCCTGCCCTGCGCCGTCTCGTTTGAGGCGATGGGATTCGCGGCGGCAAATCCTTGCGCGGTAATCGCGTCCGGCGGAACGCCCTGGGACACCAGGAATGTGCGGACTGCTTCGGCACGCTTGTCAGAAAGCGTCTGGTTCACTTCATCGCCGCCCGTGCTGTCCGTGTAACCATCCACCGTCAGCTTCAGGCCGGGGTAAGCCAGCAGCACGCCGGACATTTTGGCCAGCGCCAGCTTGGCATCGTTGGTCAATTCGTACCTTCCCGACGCAAACAGCACGTCGGACATGCGCACCAGCAGGCCGCGGGAGGTGTCCTGCGTCTGCAGAATGGCATTGAGCTGCTTCAGCAATCGGGCGCGCATCTGCGCGGCCCGTTGTTCGGCCGCGTCGGCCCGTTGGTTGGCGTCCTGCGCAGCGGCATTGGCTTGCTGCGCTTGCGCTTCAGCCTGTTGTTGGGCAGCTCGCGCCCGAGTTTTGGCCTCAGCGGACTGTTGCGCTTGGTCTTGGGCCTGCGCGGCTTGCTCTTGGGCTTGAGCAGCCTGCTCCTGCGCCTGCGACGCCTGCGCTTGGGCGGTTTCTGTGTTCTCTTTCAGCTCGGCCCGACGTTGCGCATCCTTCTGATTCAACGTAATGATTCGAGCATCCTCTGCAGTCTGCACGGCCTCGCGGGCTTCGTTGATTACGGTCTTGTTATCACCATGGCGATTGGCCAGAGTTTGCTGCGCGTTCTGCAGATTAAGCTCCGCCTTGCTCAGTGTCTCCTGAGCGTTCTCGTCCGCGCCCGCCCATTTGGCGATGCGAATGGCGTTTTCAGCCTCGTAAACGTCCAGCGGCGCCTGACCGGTGGTCACGAGCGGCGTCACTTGGTTTGAGGCGATATGTTCGGTATATTGACCGCGCTTCAGCAATTCGGTCTTGGCTTCCACCTGCTCGATGGTCCCGGTGGTACGCGGCAGGACGCTGTTTTCCGCCACCACCATGTCGCTCGGCCTGATTACGGCAAAGTAAGGCTCCGCTGTCACGATCAGGGCGAAAGTCTGCAGGTTTGATGCCACCTGAATGTCGGCGTTGCCGTTGGGATCGGTAAGAATCTCGCCAAGGTTTTGCGGGCGCCCGTCCGGCGTGATGGCCCACAGAACATAGGTCAGGTAGGGCGGTCCGAATTTGCTCACCGCGGGCTCCAGCTTCTTAAAGCGCGCGTGAATGTGCGCCGCGCCCAGCTTGTTTTCAATCGTCGCTTTGCCCGTGGCGCCAGCCAGCAGGCTCGTTCCTTCAAAACCGATCTGCGTGGATTGGCGGTTATGGTAATTGATAGCCTTAACCGTGCGGCCCACCACTGTCACCTTGAAAACCGGCACCGTGCCGTTCATGGTTGGCCGTACACCTGTTGGCTCGGCTTGGACTTGATCTTGGCTCTGCGCGCAAAAACCTATTGAAGAAACTCCCACGATCAAGGTAGCGATTAAAAGAACTTTTCGCATTGCATTTCCTCCTCACTTCGCGTTGGTTCGATTTGTCAACTCCGGGCATCGGTCCACGGCAGTAACCCTAACCACCGCGCCGGCGTCCATTACCGGTCAAATTTGCACACTGCAGCGTGTGTCGACGCGAGCAGCCGTAACGACGCCACACCGCCCGTCCCCATAAAGCGCCATCCGCGAGTTCACTTTTGGCGCCGGTATGTTCGCGGTCCGCGGCTCAGCTTCTCGCCAGCGGTTCTGGCAAAGGCTTGTGCCTTCGCTGCCCTGGAGTAGTGCACGTTTATTGCCGCAGCCGAAGAGGGTGAATTAAGATGTTTACGGTCAACCAGATATGGAGGGGTCACCGCGCGAAGCACGTGAAACAATATAGGAAAAAATTACGGGTTTACTCTGGGAAGCCGGAAGAATAGACCACATTGAGCATCTCGCCGTGTTTCGCGCAGTTCATGACGCAGAGCGGTTAAGGCATGACCATCTGATCCTGCGCAGGCGGGTTCGAGTGGGTTTGGTTTGGGCGCCACGGTCAAAACTCGTGCGGCGCGCCCACCGGCAACTGATCGTAGTCGATGATGGCCCCCGTGATGAGCGGACTGGTGGCAAGGAACAACGCGGCTCCGGCAATGTCCTCCGGCAGCAGCATGCGCCCGAAGGGCCGGGTCTTCACAATCTCTTCAAGCCAGTTTTCACCGCGTTTCTCAATCACCGTTTGGACGTGGCGTTCGCCTTCCGTCAGGACCCATCCGGGATTGATCTGGTTGACTCGAATCTGGTACTTCGTCATCGCGTTTGAGAGATTCTTCGTCAACGTTGTCAACCCGCCCTTCGAAGATGAGTACGCGAGCAGCTTCGGCAATCCGAACACACCGTTGACTGAGCCGATGTTGATGATGCTGCCGCCGTTCCGCGGCTTCATGTGGACGACGGCTTCCTGGCAAAGGATGAATGGAGCGCGCAGGTTGATGGCGAAAACTTCATCCCACAGTGCGACGGGCGTTGTTTCAATGCTGCCGCGCGGATAAATGCCGGCGTTGTTGACCAGGATATCGAGCTGCCCGAATTCGCGGATCGTGTCATGAATCAAAGCCCGGCATTGAGCTTCGTCTCTCAAATCCCCTCGCAGTGCGATGGCCACGCCGCCCGATTCGCGAATCGCCGTGGCGGTGCGCCTTGCTTCCTCCAGATCAATGCTGTGGATAGACACCGCGGCTCCAGAGTCCGCAAAGCTTCGCGCCGTGCCCGCGCCAATGCCCCGGCTCGATCCGGTGACCAGGGCGACTTTTCCTGCCAAGCTTCCGGCCATGTCCTTTGAGGCGTGGTTCTGATCTGTCATATCCAGTCCTCCATTCCGGCGTGCTGTCACGGATGGCAAATTATAGTGGCGATCATTCGCGCCGGAAGGGAAAAAGTGAGATATAAGAATAGCAATGCCTGTTCGTCAGAAGCTTAAGAAGATACTGAACGGGACTCAGGGGCATAACAAATTGCGGTTCTTCATCATTCTGCCAGGAGGAGCGCATGACATCACGAAGAAATTTTGTGACCAGGACCGGCGCCATGTTGCTGGGACTCGCGGCTTCCGGCCGGGCACCCCGGACTTTTGGCAAGGGAGCGCCTGCGCCGTTTAGAGGGCCGTACGGTCTTGAGCTTTACAGCCTCCGCAGCCAGATCAAAAGAGGGGATGCATCGACGATCAAAGCGGCGCTGAGCTATGCCAAGCAGGTGGGCTACACGGAAATCGAAGCTCCCGGCCTTGACGGATTGACCGCCGTAGACTTCCGTAAGCAACTTGACGACGTGGGCCTGGCTGCGACCAGCATGATGACGTCATACGACCAATGCCAAAGCCGTCTCGAAGACGTCATCCGAAACGCCCAAACTCTGGGAGCGGGCCACATCATTAACGGCTGGATTCCTCACCAGGGTCCATTCACCCTTTCCAACTGCCAACAGGCCATTGCGAACTACAACAGGTGGGGCGAAAAGGTTCACGCCGCTGGGCTGGGCTTTGGCCACCACACGCACGGGTATGAATTTCAGCCTTACCAGGGCCGTCCTCTTTTTGACCGGTTGATGGAACAGACTCATCCCTCGTTGGTCGAATTTGAGATGGACATTTTCTGGGTAGTGGATGCAGGAGCAAGCCCGGTGGATTACCTCGGGCGCTATCCGGACCGCTTCAAGCTGCTCCACTTGAAAGATATGCGCAAAGAGCCGCCTGTGAAAAATTACACGGGCAGCGCGCCAGTGAGCTGGGACGTGCCGCTTGGAACCGGCCGAATCAATTTGACAGGAATCCTGGCGGAGGCTCTGAACATCGGCGTGAAGCGATTTTACGTCGAGGACGAGAGTGATGATGCGCGGCACAATATGATTAAGAGCTTGCACTACCTCAAGACCGTACGGTTATAGAGTTGACGACCGAGCCTGATTTCTTCCTAACCACCGAAAATGCCAGGGACTATCTGGCGGATGCCGGCATCGTCTCGCCCGAGGGCGAATTGACTGTGCAAGGGCTCGGTGGCGGAGTCTCGAACATCGTGCTCCTCCTCGAGGGACCGGCGGAATCCGGGCCACGATGGGTGATGAAGCAGTCCCTCGGCAAGCTGCGAGTGAAGGACGATTGGCGATCCGGGCGGGAGCGCACTTTTCGTGAGGCGGAGTCCATCCAGAAGCTCCATGCCGTGCTGCCTCGCGGCTCTGTGCCTGAAATTATCTACGTAGACTGTCAGAATTTCATCTTCATTATGACGGCGGCGCCCTCAGGATCGCCTACTTGGAAAGATCTTCTTCTCTCTGGCCAAGTTGATCCCTCCGTCGCGGCGGAGGTAGGCAAACTGCTGGCGCGCATGATCGTGGCATCACGGCAAGACCCCGGGTTCCAGCAGAGATTTGAGGACCGAACGGTATTCGATCAGCTTCGCATTGATCCGTACTACCGAACCACGGCGGCGCGGCGCCCAGAAGTTGCTCCTGCCCTTCATGCGCTGATTCAGGACTCATGGCGGATTCGCACGGCGCTGGTGCATGGTGATTACAGCCCGAAAAATATTCTGCTGGTGGGAAGAAGAATTTTCCTAATCGACTTTGAAGTAGTGCACTGGG
>JBOGKI010000373.1:0-5212 GCA_050745605.1 Terriglobia bacterium
GCGTGGCAGGGCCGGAGCCGGGTCACGGCTTCTAGAACGCGCCGCCCTCACAGAGGCCGTCATGCTCGTCGGCGCACGACATTGTCGAGTAGGAGGATGCGATGAAATTCTGGCGTTACGGAATGAGCTGGGTTTTCTGCTTGACCCTGCTCAGCCCGCAGACCTTGAGGTCGCAGGTGCGCGGCTGGCGAGGCACCATCGAGATTCCCACTTACCTGCTGGGCCCCTCCGATCCGAACCCGGCATTTCCTCTGGTGAACCGCCATCTGATTTATCCTTACACCATGATCGACGATCTCACCAGCCAGCGCGCGCCGAAGACCTACCGCGCCATTTATCTGGAGAACCCGTATCTGAAACTGACCATTCTGCCGGATATGGATGGGCGGCTCTATTCGGTTTACGACAAGGTGGACGGCCGCGAGGTCTTCTACCGCAACAACGTCGTGAAATACGGCCTGGTGGGAGTGCGCGGTGCATGGGTTTCGGGCGGCATTGAGTTCAATTTCCCCAATGCCCATACGGTCACTACGGTTTCACCGGTGGAGTCTATGCTTCGGCACCATCCCGATGGCAGCGCCACCGCAGTGGTTGGAGCGATGGACTGGGTTTCAAATATGTATTGGGAGGTCGCTTTGACCCTCGCGCCCCATTCCGCCCGCGTCGAGCAGCATGTCACCTTGTTCAACTCGACGCCCCAAAAAAACCTCTATTGGTTTTGGGCCAACGCTGCGGTCAAGGCCACGGATGACATGCAATTCGTCTATCCCATGCGCGAGACGCTGCCCGATGATCCTTTCGGCGTCATCGAGAGCTGGCCGGTGTCGGACGGCGTGGACGAGAGTTGGTACCGAAATCTGCGTCACGCCACCGCGATTTTTGGCCGCGACGTACACCGCGACTTCTTTGGCGTCTACTATCACAAGTCCGATTACGGCGTGGTGCACGCCGCCGATTACCGCCAGGACCCGGGTAAGAAAATCTGGAGTTGGGGGACGGCCGGCGACGGCCTCATCTGGACGCGCTTGCTGACCGATCACGACGGTCCTTACAACGAAATCCAGAGCGGCCGCTTCGCGACCCAGGTATATCGCGAGTTCATGCCGCCGCGGCGCGTGGAACACTGGACGGAGTATTGGTATCCGGTGCGGGGGCTGGACGGCGGGTTTGTGGAAGCCACGAATCAACTGGCGCTGAATGTCCTCACCCTTGACGCGGACGATCATCCGCGTGGCGTGACGCTGCGGGTGAGTCCCGCCGTCGAGATTCACGAGGTGCGGGTACGGGTGATGACGGGTTCAAAACTGTTGCGAGAGTTCGGGCCCATTGCCTTAGAGCCCTTGAAGCCCTTCGACCTGACGGTCCCGCTGCCGAATCCCGGCGCGGCGGCAAAGGCACTGGCCGTTGAGATTCAATCGGCTGATGGAAAGACTCTTTTGCATTGGTCGGCCGCTCAGCCCATCGATGGAAATCCCGATTTTGTTCCAGCCGCCGGAACTCATCCTCCCGAGATCACTTACAATTCGAAAACGCCGATTGAGCAGCTTTACCTGCATGGTGTGTGGCTCCAACGAAGGGGACAGCCCCAAGCCGCACAAAAGGTCTTCGAGCGGGTGCTCCAGCGCGATCCGGATTACATCCCGGCTCTGCTCAGAGAAGCTTGGCGAAATTACCGGGCGGCGGACTTCGAGACGGCTGAGTCTTTGGCGGCTCGCGCCGTTGATCGCGATGCCACCAATCCGCTCGCTCACTACGCGTCGGGAGTGATTGAGCGGGCTGCGGGTCGCGACACCCTCGCTCAGGATGATCTATGGGCTGCGATCCACTTCGGCGGCTCGCCCGCGCCCGCTTTTGTCGAGCTGGGGGAGATCGCCATCCGTCAGCGGGATTTTACCCAGGCATCCCGTCTGCTGCGGCGTGCTCTGGGCTACAATCCCAACGACGCGTGGGCGCGGGCCGGCCTTGCCGTGGCGCTGCGGCTGGCAGGAAACACCCGCGATGCCGTTGAAGCTTCCGCGCGAGCCCTTCGCAAGATGCCGCTCTTGCCTTACGCGCTGGTTGAACACCAGTTGGATGAAATAGCGCAGAGCGCGCCCGCCAATTCCAACCCGGCCGGGCCGGGTTCATGCGATGGAATCATGGGTTTCGACCCGGAAAACGATCTTGCCGTCGCCGCCTGGTATCGCGGACTCAACGATTTTCAAGCCTCCAACACTGTGCTGCATTTTGCAGCAGGCCATCCGCCGTCCGGAAAACTCTCGCCGATGCTTTATTATTATCTGGCCTCGAACGAGCGGCGGGCAGGCGAGCCATCGCTCGCTCAGCAGGATGCCCGGAAAGCCGCGGCGTTGCCGTGCGAGGAGGTGTTTCCGAACCGCGTTGCCGACGCGGCCGTGCTGATGGAGGCGATCGCTTCCAACCCGCTGGACGCTTGCGCCGCTTATGCGCTCGGCAACTTTCTGTTTGCTCACGGACGCTACGCCCAGGCATCACGGCTCTGGCTCCAATCGCTCCACGAAGGCTTCAACGACCCAGTCCTATTGCGAAATCTGGGTGTGTATGCCTGGCGCGTGAAGAAGGACCTTCCGGCCGCGGCCGGGTATTATCGCCGGGCCATCCACCTCCGTTCCAATGACTTCAGACTTTATACCGATCTGGACGAAATCGACGCCGCGATGGATGACAACTCGGCGCGGGCCGAACTTTTTCAGTCGGCTCCCCGCGAAGTGATGGACCATGATACGGTGCGATCTCGCCGCGCGCTTTTCCTGGCAGAACAGGGAAAATTCGATGAGGCTTTGTCGCTGCTGGAGAACCACGAGTTTAAGCCGTGGGAAGGCGGCGCGGAAGTTCACGAGCTGTACGTCGCAGCGAATCTTGAAAAGGGAAAGCAGGAGCTTGCGGGAAAACAGCCGCAAGCCGCGGAGCGAGACTTCCAGCAGGCCTTGGAATATCCGGAAAATCTGGGTGTGGGCAAGCCGGATCAACCCGAGGAATCAGAGCAACTCTACTGGTTGGGGGTGGCGCTCAAGGCGGAAGGCAGGACTGGGGAAGCGCAAAGCGCGTGGCAAAAGGCCGCAGCGGGAGGAAGCGATCAGGCGGACGCCGCTGCCGTGTTCCGCGCGCTGGCTTTGGAAAAGCTGGGGCAGGATCAAGCCGCGCAAAAAATCCTGGCGCGCTGCCTGCAGTTGTCTTCACGGCCGGATTGCAGCGCTTACGATTGCTTTGTAGCCGGCCTCGCAGCGCAATATCGCCATCGCATCGATGCAGCCAAGGGAGACTTCCGCCGGGCCCTGCAGTTAAACCCCGAGTTTTGGCGGGCGCGGGTGGCATTACGGGACCTGGAGCATTCTATACGCGCGGAAATAAGTCCGCGACGTGGGTTTCTTGTAGCGCCGGTGTCCCCACCGGCGAATTAGCGGCGATGAGGACATCGCCGCTACAGCAAGCAGGCGCCGATTTACGTCCGCGCGTATAGCTAACCGGTTGAGAGGGCGTGTCGGGGTTTCAAATGCTCGGCACGACGCAGCCATGAAAAATCTGCCCTGGGAGGAACTGGTATGGAAATGAGCCGACGGAACTACTTGAAGCTGATGGGAACCGGGGCCACGGCGCTGGCAGGCGGCCCGTTCGCGGGCGCCCTCAACCTCGATCCGCAGGCCAGCAGCGCACCGGTCGCTTTCAACACGCCGGACAATCAAGCCGAGCGCATGGCCTGGTGGCACGAGGCGAGATTTGGAATGTTCATTCATTGGGGTCTGGATAGCGTGCTGGGGCGCCACGAGTGGGCCATGGAGCTGGAAGGCATTCCCGTGCTCGAATACATGAAGCTCGATCAGCAGTTCAAGCCGAAGCCCCATGCAGCGCGAGCCTGGGCCAGGCTAGCCAAACAAGCGGGAATGAAGTACATGGTGATGACCACCAAGCATCATGAAGGCTTCTGTAATTTTGACACGAAGCTGACCACCTACTGCGCGCCGAAGCAGGGTCCGGGGCGGGACTTGGTGAAGGAATATGTGGAAGCGGCGCGGGCAGAGGGCCTGCGCGTGGGCTTCTATTACTCGCTCATGGACTGGCATCACCCGGACGGCGCGCGCTGCGCCACGGACGAAGCGGCGCGCAAGCGCTTTGTGGCCTATACCCACGGATTGATCCGCGAAATCATGAGCCATTACGGGCAGATTGACGTCCTCTGGTACGACGTCGATTGGCCGCTGGACACGCAAGGCTGGCAATCCGAAAAAATGAATCGCATGGTTTTCGATTTGCAACCCAACATCATCGTCAACAACCGCAATGGCCTTCCTGGGGATTTTTCCACGCCCGAACAGCACATTCAGGCAGCCAAGGCAGGGCGAGCCTGGGAGTCCTGCATGACCATGAATGACAGTTGGGGATTCAATAAAGGTGATGACGATTGGAAGAGTCCGAAAACCATTGTGCGCAACCTGATCACCTGTTCCCGGGGCGCCGGAAATTATCTGCTCAACATAGGACCGATGGGCGACGGCTCTATTCCTCCGGAATCGGTCCGCATCCTGACCGCGACCGGCAAGTGGATGGACAAGCATTCCTCAGCTATCTATGGCTCCGACCCCTGCCGCGTCACCAGCTCCGCTTATGCCGGATTCACGCGAAAAGGCAACACCCTCTATATGCACGTCGATTTCTGGCCCGGACGGTACGTGGCGATTGGCGGGCTGCGGACCAAGGTGCTCTCCGCGAAGCTTCTGACCACGGGTCAGAAGGTGGATTTCCAACAAGACGACTTTCGGGCGAAATTCACGGGGTTGCCGGAAAAGGCTCCCGATGAATTGGCCACAGTCCTCGCCATTGAGTGCGAGTCGGAACCCGTCCAGGATACGATGTATGTTCGGAAAAACCGGCCTCGCGACGGCGTTTAGACAGAATTATACAGAGGGACATAAATCCGTGCGCGTTCCGCTGTAGCGGCGGTCTGTGACCGCCGGTCGGCGCTCAGAGAGTGCCGCTACAACTTATGTCCTCCTTTATATTCGCCAACTTTTCGCGGGGGGATCGTCAGGGCAGCGTTTTAACCTGCCCTGACGGTCCTCGAATAAAACCTTATGAATATTCCGGGTCAGCCGCAGAGCGCCGCTCCAGCAATCCTTAATATGAATGATTGGCTGGGAGGCAGGGATTCGAACCCCGATACGCAGATCCAGAGTCTGCAGTCCTACCGTTAGACGAC
>JBOGKI010000374.1:0-5182 GCA_050745605.1 Terriglobia bacterium
ATTGTAAAATGGGCAGAGATCCAGTAAAAATGCGGGTATGAGCACGACGCCAACAAAAAAAGAATTCTTTTTTTAAAGATTTCCACAGGCTGACGGTCTGCAACGCCATGGAAACAGGGAATAATTCACAAATAAAGTAATAAGAAGTTGGGAACGAACCCACCGAGTTCCGCTAAGCCATTGATTCTGCGGTAGATAGTCAATTTTCAGAAAAACCATCCTAACCAATAGAAAACAAAATAGATCGGCGATGACTTTTGGCTTTGCGCGGAATCAAAGCCATTTTCGGCCATTTTTGGGAGCTTTGCTCCGAGGGGATGCGAAAGGGCGTGACTGGGGCGCGGGCTCTTGCCGGTTTCAGCCGCGATCACCGATTGTATTTCGGCGTGATGCCGCGCAGCCGCTTCCAGACTTTGTCGCATGCGTCGAGCACGTCAGCGGGGAGCGGACCGCCCGGGGCGGATTTCAAGTTCTGGGCGAGCTGCTCAGGATTCGACGCGCCCAGAATTGCCGAGTCGACCTGTGGCTGGCTCAACAGCCATTCGAGAGAAAGCGCGATCAGCGTTTTGCCGGCGCGACGGGCGATGCCCTTCAGTGCTTCCACGGCGTCGAAGTAATCGTCGTGCCAGTAGCGATTCAAGTAGAGCGGATTGTTATCGAAGCGCGAACCAGGCTTCGCCTTCGTCTGGCGCGCATGCTTGCCGGTGAGCAATCCTCCGGCCAGCGGATTGTAGGGAATCACCGCGATGCCGTAGTGCTTCGCGAACGGCAGATATTCATCTTCAATGCCGCGCGCCAGCAGGTTATACATCGGCTGAGAAATGTAAGGAGGCTTGGCGCCGAGCTGCGCCGCGATCGAATGCATCTCGCACACTTGCCATGCCGCATAGTTGGAGACCCCGGGATAGCGCACCTTGCCGGCGCGCACCAGTTCATCCAGGGCGGCCAGCGTTTCCTCAAGGGGCACGGCGTAATCCGGCCAGTGAAGATAGTAAATGTCGAGATAATCCGTGCCGAGCCTTGCCAGGCTCGCCTCAATCGCCTTCAAAATCGCGGCTCGCGAAAGCCCGCTTTCGTCCGGCGCTTCGCCCATCTTGCTGCGGACTTTTGAGGCCAGCACCACATCCCTGCGGCGCGTCCTCAGCGCCTTGCCCAGCACGTCCTCGGCGCGCCCGTGGTTATACATGTTGGCGGTGTCGAAGAAATTGATTCCCGCGTCCAGACACTGCGCCGTCATGCGATTCGCCGCATGCTGGTCAGCCTGCGAACCAAAAGACATCGTGCCGAACGATAAACGCGAGACGCGCAGCTCCGTATGATTCAACATTCGATATTCCATGAGTCACCCCGATATGTTTACCAGGATCGAAAAGGTTGCCTGCGATGCATGATCATCATAAAGAAATATTTGCCCCGCTGGCACGGGAAAACAGCATCCTTTGCGGCGCCGCTGACATCTATCCGAGTGGAGAGCGGATATGGCCAGCGGCAGACTCAGACAGCTCACGCAGGATCTCGAAAGGCTGGTTCACGAGGAGCAGTACATTCGGAGGCAGTCCTTGGCCACGTCACTCGCGGAGTTCATGGAAAAGCAGCGCGAGGTTGTGTTCACGGTCAGCAAGATTGAGCGGGAATTATCTACGGAAGTACGGTTCAATCCGGCTCCGCTCATCGGCATTGATTACCCGATTGCAGATGCGCTGGAATCCCTCAGCGCCTTGGTCACGCAGCTTGAGGAAATTCGCTCCTGCGCCGGTCAGAACGTTTCCCAGTTACCGGAAAAAGTCGGGGAGTTCAAGAGAAAGCTCGCAGATTTTGTGGACGGCCCTCTGCCCCAGGTCGCCTGACCGCCAGCGCCGCAAGGTCAACCTCTTCGCATTCCCTTCCGATCTGCACCTATTGCGGTGTTATGTTCCGCGCCCTGACGCGCCGCACGGTGGGGCTCGCGCTGTTCCCGCCCGAATTTCTCCCCAGGGCACACCGGCTGCTTGCAATCCTCTCAATTCAGCGTTATCCCTTGATCCACAGGAGATGATGGTTTCGAATCAGGAGCGTGAGCCATGAAATGTCTGCAGGCGTTGGCCGTGATTTTAGTTGCTGCCGGCGCGGCGCTGGGATCGGCGGGTCCGGGCGGGCAGCAGTCCGGGATGCCCGGCATGACCATGGAGGCCACAGTGTCCTCCGGTATGATCACTGTCCAGAATGACACGGTGCATCGCGTGCTCACGATTCGCGTCGGGCCGGTTTCGCTGCGCCATACTGCCGCCCGCCTGACGATGTCCGAGGTGCGCCATCTTGACTTCAAAATTCCGTTTGATGGATGGCTCACGGGCTACCACCCGCAGATGGTGGACGGCTCCGGCAAGCCGGCGCCGGGACGGCTGCTCCACCACGTGGCGTTTTACGATCTGGCCCGAACCAACATGCTGTGTTCATCCAAGCCGGACCACATCTTTGGCGCGGGTGGCGAGATGAATGACTGGCCGGTGCAGCCCGGATTTGGCTATGCGGTTCGTAAGGGAGACCGCATCCTGGTGAACACCATGTACCGCAACGATCTGGGGAAGACTTACTCCAATATCTACTTTCAGGTGAAGGTGAACTACCAGCTTGCAGGGAATGGGACGGCCCTGAAAGGCGTTTATCCTGCGTGGTTCGACGTCAAGGAATGCGGGAACTCAAGCTATGACCTGAAACCTGGAAGGAACGTCAACCGCGGTGAATTTCGCATGAGATATCAGGGGCGGCTGCTGGGTGTGGGCGGCCACCTTCACGATTTTGGAAATGAATTGATCCTGGCGGACGCCACGCACAACAAGACGATTGCCGTGCTTCATCCCAAGTTGGCTCCGAACGGCAAGATCCTCTCCATGCCGATTGTGTCCTTTGCCCATCAAGGTGGTTACCCGCTGGAGCGTGGCGACGTGATCAAAGTGACGGCGATTTACAATAACCCGACCGGTCACGAGCTGAAGAATGGAGCGATGGGAATCGTCGTGGGCTATTTCCTGCCCTCGACTCCCACCGAGATGGCGGGGCTGCAACGGAAATAGCGGGTTTCGGGCGCTTGCGACGAATCAAGAGGCATTGGCGAAATGGTATGGAATAGGCCGCACGCCGCGAAGAGACGGCCGGGGTGGGAAAACGGATCAACGATCGCGGCTCTTATCCGATGCCGGACTCGCCGCGTGGCCTGGTTCACCGGAAGCTTGAAGAGCTTGATGGTTCTGGGCCGAGGCGCGCAAGGCGTATTGGATCCAGCCATCCAGGACGTCTTCAGGAGCTTCTCCCGTGTAGTCAAAAACAGGCTTCAGGTTGCTATCGAGAATGGTGACCTGCGGGATGTTCCGGTGGAAATACTTTTCAACCAGTTTATTCTGGTCGTTGGACCAACCGTATTGAAAATCGACGACCACGAAGTTCACCCGGCCCTTGTACTTGCTGTAGAGCGTCACAGTTCGCTGCGCCATGCGCTTGGCGTTATAGCAGAATTGCTCGTAGAAGATGATGTAATTCGGCATGCCCGCAACCGCGCCTTGGAACATATCGGTCCCGGTGATCAACGGGCCCTGGCGCTTGTTATGGGCGTAATTCAAACGGGGGCTGAGGCGCAGGTTTTGCGCGGGCCAGGCAAGCGCCGGAGCCAGAAGCGCGACGAGGATGAGAGCGCCGCACCATGCTGATCGCTTCATCGTGAGTTGGCGATCCCTTTCCATGCGCGCACGGCGCAAGCACCTGATCTCGGGCTTCCAGACAGCGCATGATGCGAGTTCGAAATGCGCTAAGTCGCGGTGCGGCGGCCGCGGCGCTCAGCCCTGAATATTAGTATAAGCCCCGCAGTATTTCTGCGGAATCCTACGAGGTTAGTTGGATGCGGATCAGGCCGGAAGGGACGCCCAATTTTTCGCGCCAAGCTCTTGGCAGACATACCGCCAGGCCCAATCCGGCTTCAATGGGCGAGAGGCGCTCCGCACATTTGTTCGAGGACGCTGATCGGAGCTCGTCCGGGAAGGACGAGCGCGCGGCGGGGCACCATGAAGGTTTGCTCCAGAGCGTATTGGCCGGAGATGACGGCGTGGGGGACGAGGTCCGTGTAAAGCAGCCAAGTGGAGAAGGGCGGGAACTCCCATTGGGATTTTGGACACGAACCCTGAAACTCGTTGCTCGCTTTCAGGTAGTGGTGAAAGCGGTGCATGAACTGGTCATACGGCGATCGTGCCGCCACCGGCAGGCGCAGGCTCTGAGCCATGCGGACGCAGAAATCGCGAAGGCGGCCCAGAGGCGAAAGGGCGGCGCGCGAGACCTCCAGCAAGCCGGCGGGCGCAGCATACTTGCGCGCGATGTGGTCAAACCTTTCGCCGGTCAGCCACACGCGGGGATGAACGGGGTTGAGATTGGTGAAAACCCGCAAAATCCTATTGCCGTGGGAGGGACGCGTGGGAAATGAATCCACGTGGAGAAGGTCGTTCCGCAGGCGGGTGGGAAGCGGCCGGCCCTCCTCTTCAATGGGGCGGAAGCTCGCGTAATCGACAGTCATCTGGGACGCATACGGCGCCAGAAAACTGGCCACAAAACTCGTGACGCGGTTTGAATAGGACTGGAAAATTCTGAACAGAGTCGCGTGGCCGGCGGTGTGGCCGTCAAAACCTTTGACGCGCGATTCCTCAGGGCGGTAGGAGATGTTCTTGTAGTGAGAGGACCGCGTCTGGCGCACGTTCCGCAAGTAGTCGCAATCCTCGCTGGGCAGGATGAACGGGGTTTGGGGGAAGAACAGGATTTCGCCTTCCTCCAGGGTTTCGCAATACCACCGGGACCGCTCCGAAGCTGCAGCCGAATCCTGCCAACCCGCCTGATTGAAGTCCGTGACTTGAATGAGTCCGATGGCTCGATCCTCCCGACAGAACGGAACTGCTTCAGAAATCGTGACGTGCAAAAGATTGCTTGAACCTGAAAGGAGCTCAAAACCACAAAGTCTAGCAGGTTGCTGAAAAATCCCGAATTGTCATGCTGAGCGAAGCATCCCTGCATTGCATTGAAAACAAATGACAGAGATTCTTCGCTTCGCTCAGAATGACATGCTCCTAAGCTTTTTTCAGCAACCTGCTAGTAATACTAGGTTAAGTTCTACGAGGTGTCATTGAACTGCGTAAGACACCACGCACAGCGTCCGCTGAGCCTAATC
>JBOGKI010000375.1:0-5171 GCA_050745605.1 Terriglobia bacterium
CTACACGGCGCAAGCGACGCTCGGCGCCGTCATCACCGGTCAGCAGGAGCATAGCCGGATTCTGAGGGCGGTGGTGCGGGTTGGGAACTACAACCAGGACAGCTATTACGGCCGCGGCACGGGTGTGGCGAATCTGGTCCCCATCGACAGTAACGTGATGGCCATTCGCCGGCAAGTGTGGCTGGTTACGGACGCCGCCTATAAGAGCGCCCTGCAGTCGCTGACCGAAAAGCGCGCCTTGCTTCGCCAGTACGTGGATGAACATCCGGTGGATGATTTCTCCAAGGAGCCACCTCTCCGGGCTCTGGATCCGCCCGCGACGATCCAGGCCGATCCCGCCCATTGGACGGAGGTTATCCGCGACGTGTCCGCCATGTTCCGGAGCGATCCGAAAATCGAATCCTCCCAGGTGCTGCTGAATTTCCGCGCCACGAACCGCACCTTCATCAATTCCGAAGGCTCCGTGACGCGGAGCGGGGAACCGACCTATTCCATTACTCTGGTGGCAGTCTCACAGGCTTCCGACGGCATGCAGCTTGCGCGGGACACGGGATTTTACGTCCGGCGTCTCCAGGACCTGCCGCAGGAGCAGGAGGTTCGTGCCGCCGCCACTCGCCTCATCGCCAGCCTCAAAGATTTGCGCGAGGCGCCGGTGGTGGCGGACGACTATCAGGGACCGGTGCTCTTCGCTCCCCCGGCGGCAGCCAGCCTGATAACGAAAATTGTCGGCGCCAATCTCGAGGGACGCCGGCCGAAGATCGGGGAGCCGGCGCGAGTGGCGGGCGATTACGCCTTTTATTACAAGAGCCGGGTGCTGCCCGAGTTCCTCAGCGTCGTGGACGATCCCACCGCCCAGTTGTTCAAAGGCAAGGCGCTGATGGGTTCTTATGCGTTTGACGATCAGGCGGTCAAGGCTCAGCCCGTCACCGCCATCGAGAAGGGTACGCTGATCAATTACCTCACCGATCGCACGCCTCTCCGGGATATTCCCCAGTCGAATGGGCATGGCCGCGCCACCCCCGGCGGCCCACCTGTCCCTTACATCTCGAACCTCTTCGTCCGGGCTTTGGCGCCTGTTTCCTTCGAACAACTGAAGCAAAGATTGATCGCCCTCTGCCGGAACCGCGACCTTCCTTACGGCTACCTGGTCACGGAAACGGCGCCGAACCTGAGCCCTCGCGTCCTTTATCGCGTCGATGTGAAAGATGGCCGCGAGCAAATGGTGCGGGGAGCGCAGTTCAACGACCTGGATGTTCGCGCCCTGCGGGATGACGTGGTTGCGGCCGGCAACGACGCCGAAGCCCAGAACCATTTTCTGCCCATTCCCGCTTCAGTCATTTCACCCAGCCTCCTGTTCGACGATGTCGAAATCAAGCGGGCCAATCTCACTCAGATCAAGCTGCCGGACTATCCTCCGCCCTCAATTTCTCCAACCCCCTCGAAAGAGTGAAGCAGGTCAGCTACGCCAGTCATCCGAACCGTGGCGTTGACGGAGTTGCCTTCCACCAGCGCGGCGATTACTCGGGCTTGCCTGCCTCGGTTCAGCCGATTCGTGGAGAATACTCTATGCTGGCTTTGTCTATTTGTCAATAAAATTCGTTATAAATTTTGCAACATTAACGCAATAGTATGAAGTAAGTTATTTAAATACATACATAAGTAAAATAATATTTTGTGTTATTTACTGCCACAAAACATGGTGTATAATATGTGACATGGAAGCGATAAAATACCGAATCCCAAATTGCTGGATTAAATATAAAAAGTCTGAATTGTTCGACGAATTGGCATCTGCCAAGGCTGCTGTTATGGCGCTAAAGTCTATTCCATTTCAGAGAAGATGGGTTGAGGAACTTCAGAATATTCAACTGAAGATGGAAATTGCTGGCACATCTCAAATTGAAGGTGCTGATTTTGCCGCCAACGAATTAGAGGTTGCGGTGAGAGCCGAGACCCCGGACCAGCTTCTGACCCGCTCTCAGCGGCAAGCGAGCGCCGCAGTAAAGACCTACAGATGGATAGCGGATCAGCCCGACGACATGCCGGTAACCGAGAATTTGATTAGGCAGACTCATTGCTTGATCGTCGCAAACTGTGACGACGACCATTGTCCCCCAGGTGAGATTAGGAGGATTGACCAAAATGTGACATTCGGAGTTCCGAAGCACAGGGGCGTTACTCGTGGCGAGGATTGCGCGGCGGCTCTCAAGCGACTGGCTGAAGAATTTCAGACGACGTTTCGAGCCCACGACCCGTTGATTCAGGCTCTTGCTCTCCATTACCACTTTGCCGCCATGCATCCATTCTTAGACGGCAATGGAAGAACCGCACGGGCGCTAGAGGCTTTGGTTCTGCAAAGAGCCGGGCTGCGGGATTCTCTGTTCATTGCCATGTCCAATTACTACTACGAGGAGAAGCGCTCTTACTTGGAGTCTCTCGCGGCAGTTCGAGCGGCAGATCATGATCTAACACCATTCTTGAAATTTGGTCTGCGTGGCATTGGATTACAAAGTGAACGATTGGCCACGCTTATAAAAAACGAGGTATCGAAGGAGATTTTTAGGAACCTGATGAATGAGCTTTTTGTCAGGCTTCAGAGCACAAGAAAACGAGTGATCGTCAAACGCCAACTGATTCTCCTCCAAAAACTCCTAACAATTGAGGGAAGAATAGAGTTCCTCGAACTGGCAGAATCGGTTAGAAATCACTACGCATCGAGGAAGAACCCCTATATGGCCATCGCCAGGGACGTTAACAGGCTCTATGAACTCGGGGCTGTCCAGATCGACAAGGAAGAATTTCAGCCAAAGAAGTTCCGTTGGTTCATAAAAGTAAGACTGGACTGGCCTAGCAGAATAACCGAGACAGAGTTCTTCTCGAGAATTTCAAGGCTTCCAAAATCAAAGACTTACGGATTCATGTCTGCTTAGTTGGGCTGAGAGATTCGCTGATTCTGATCGTTTCCTGAACTGCCCGGAACGCAGCTTGATTGAAATCCGCTTTGGGCTGACGCTTCGCGGGCTTACGCTTGGGCCGGGACCTCGCGGCTGGCTTCTTCTTTGGCATGGGCTGAGTGTGCCACGGCGGGCAGCCGGACGCAAGAGGCCAGAAATTTAAACTGCACCACTACCAGTCCGCGGGGGGAGTCCTTGACTTCGCGCCGTTCTTCCTCTATACCTGTCCAGACGCAGTGTTGGCCAATTCCTTAATCATACTCGTGGAGGACATATGAATTGCCAGAGTTGCGGGCAAACGCTCGCCCCGGAAGCGCAGTTTTGCACGTCATGCGGCAATGCGACGGTTGCGGCTGGAAAATTCTGCCGGAACTGTGGCGCGACGCTGGCGCCGGGGGCTCAGGCCTGCTCCCAATGTGGAGCCTCGCAGGTGGCAGCCGGCACGAAGGATCTGGGTGTGACCGTCCTGTTCTCGCTCTTCCTGGGCGTTTTCGGCGCCGACCGCTTTTACCTCGGCTACATCGGCCTGGGCGTGGCCAAGCTGCTGACTCTAGGCGGACTCGGGATTTGGGCCCTCATAGACCTGATCCTCATCATCCTCGGCAAAATCAATGACGCCCAAGGCCAACCGCTGAAGCGAGCTCAAGTCTCACCGGTGGGTAACGTGGAGTGGTCAACCCTGATGCTGCTCTCCATCTTCCTGGGCTGGCTCGGCGTGGACCGCTTTTTTCTAGGCCAAACCGGTTTGGGCGTTTTGAAGCTGGTCACGCTGGGTGGCTGCGGCATTTGGTCATTGGTGGATCACGTCCTGATTGCCTTCAACAAGCTTCCCGACGCTCGCGGCAACTACCCACGGCAGGTCTGAGGGATGGACTCCTTCGCGAAAGGCATTCCGCGTTTAGCCGTTCTGACCACGGCGATCGTGGTCCTCGCCACCGTCCCTCTGCAAGTGCTGGCGCGCGGCCCCAACCTTTGTCTGTGGAGCCGTCTCTTTCACATCGCGCACTGCCCAGCCTGCGGCTCCACTCGCGCCCTCGCGGCATTTTTCCACGGCCGGTTCAGTCAGGCGCTCGCCTATAACCGCAATGTAGTGGTCACCGGACCTTTGCTGCTCTGGCTTTTTGTCTCGGACCTGTGGAAATGGCTGAAGACTGCCGGTGATCGTGTCGCCAAACGTTGGAGCGGCGGTCGGAGTTCACCCTGGCAGGGACCGCCGGTTTCTCGGCGCTCCTAGTCCGGATTATTCATGAAGGCTAATTCGAGGACGGCTTGCCTTCCAGGGCGAATGAACCCAGAAGCGCGAGCGTATACTCCACGGCGCGCGGGCACTTGAAGGACCGGTGGGTGAGAAGGCGGTGGTAGCCCACGCAGATTCCCAGGCCACCAAAGACGGCGTAGAGCAGGAAGCCTACGCCGATGGCGGTCCAGTTCGTTTCCCACAATACCGCAACGGCGCCGAGATGGATGGCGACAAGAAACGCAATCTGGCCGATGGCGTATTGATCTCGAGCCGGAACCGTCGGCGGATCCTGCCGCGACGGGCTTACCTCAACCGCCGTCCCGGTCATTAGTCCTGCTCGCGATCTGGACCGGACTCGAGTTCAATGCCTGCGGGCTCAACGGAGGGGATCAGTTCCTTCTTTTTCTCAATTTGACGTTGTTGCCGGCGCTCGCGCTTTTGCTGCGCTATTTCGCGAAGTTTATGCTCACGTTGCCGTTTCTGGAAAGTCTGGCTGGGCTTTGCGATGGCTGCACCTCAAGTTGGATTTAGGATGGGAGGCCCGGTTCGAGAGATTCAGGAGCGGCGTGAGCCTGGGTGACGGCTCGGCAACCCATTTCACCGAAGATGTATTCCCCCAATGCCTACACTCGTCTCCCGGTGTTTCCTGGAGGGTTGTGGTCTCCGATCCTATGCGTCTGGTCTGTGAAGCCTGACACAGTTATGATACCACAGAGTTGTGATTTTCAAGCGCCTAATTCGTGAGCGGGAAGCGGTGCAGTTTCGTTATGGTGCGGTGGTGTCCGGAAAATGTCCTTGATTTTCAACTGTTGTCATCGTATAATGCTTTCTTTAATTCTCTTGCAATTAATCGCGCCCGGCCGAACTCGACCCCCCTCGCACGGCCCCTCCGGGAATCCATCGATGTTGGATCGACCCACCCACTACCGGGATGGTAGCTACGGCACGCCGTTTGTGCCATGGGCTCTGCTCTCACC
>JBOGKI010000376.1:0-5149 GCA_050745605.1 Terriglobia bacterium
GGCCTACGGGGTACCCTTTTGGGCGGGCCAAGGCCCGCCCCTACGTCTATCGACGCCTTAACTGCGGCCCTTTCGGAGCCGCCCAAAAAGACAGACCCTTTGTTTTCATATACATTCAAGCTTCGTTCCTTCAAATCGGGTCGTGATGGCCTACGGGGTACCCTTTTGGACGGGCCAAGGCCCGCCCCTACGTCTACCGACGCCTCAATGCCGGCTCTTTCGGAGCCGCCCAAAAAGCCCGACCATTTGTTTTCATATACATTCAAGCTTCGTTCCTTCAAATCAGGTCGTGATGGCCTGCGGGGGACCCTTTTGGGCGGGCCAAGGCCCGCCCCTACGTCGCGTCTGGCCATACCTACATTCGTACTGGGTTTTCGACAACCATTGGCGAAAGTTGGCGCAGGTGGTCAACCACCTGCGGGATCACTTCGAGAGCGTAATCAATATCCTCCGGAGTGTTGAAGCGCCCCAAGCTGAATCGCACCGTGGAGCGTGCCTGATCCTGCGTTTGCCCAATGGCCGTCAGGACGTGCGAACTCTCCACGGATCCCGAAGAGCACGCCGCGCCGGTGGAGCAAGCCAGCCCCTGCAGGTCCGCCGCAATCACCAAGCCTTCGCCCTCGACGAAATCGAAGGTCACACTCGAAGTGTTGGGAACGCGGCGCTTCAGATCGCCATTAATTCGAACCGAGGGAACGTGCCCGAGGATTCCGGCCTCAAGCCGGTCGCGCAATTTGGCCAGCCGCACGGCCTCCTCGTGCAAAGTCCTCATTGCCAGTCCGGCTGCCGCGCCGAATCCTACGATGCCCGCCACGTTTTCCGTCCCCGCGCGGCGGTCGCGTTCGTGCCCGCCGCCATAGAGGAGCGGGCGAAGCTCGGCTCCCTTGCGAACATAAAGTGCGCCCACGCCTTTGGGCCCGTTGAGCTTGTGCGCGGAGAGCGAAAGCAGGCTCACACCCAGTTTCTCGACGTCCAGCGCTATCTTTCCCGCCGATTGCACCGCGTCCGTGTGGAACGGAATCCCATGCTCCTGGGCGATCCGCCCAATCGCCTCGATGGGTTGGAGCGTACCCAACTCATTGTTCGCATGCATGACGGAAATCAGCACCGTATCGGCGGTGATGGCTTTCCGAATATCATCCGGGTCTACCACGCCGGAGGGACCTACCGGAACGAACGTCACCCGCACGCCACGATTTTCGAGAGCCTTGGCCGAGTGGAGCACGGCGTGATGCTCAATGGCCGTGGTCACGAGGTGCTTGGCGCTGCTCGCCGTCTCAGCGGCTTCAATCACCCCAAAGAGCGCGGTGTTGTCCGCCTCCGTGCCACCGCTGGTGAAGACGACTTCCGCCGCCTGGGCATGGAGCAGCGCCGCCACCGCCTCCCGCGCCGCTTCCACCGCTGCCGCCGCCTGCTGGCCGTACCAGTGAATGGACGAGGCGTTGCCAAACCCTTCGGTGAGCCACGGCGTCATGGCCTCAAACACTTCGGGCGCGACAGGCGTGGTGGCGTTATTGTCCAGATAAACTCTGCGCATAGCTAATTTAGTGGAGTTCGGTAGGGATCAGGAACGCTTCCCGGAGGCCTCTCCAAAATCCTTCCTAATTATTAGACTAACGGAGGCAGTTGCGGATGTCAAACCGGCGCCCGCGCTAGTAGTGGTTCAGTTTAGCTTTGTAGCGGCGGTGTCCCCACCGCCGTCATTGATTGTACGGAGCTTCGGCGCTGAGGACAGCGCCGCGACAGCAAGCTGTACCACTACCCCCGCGCTGGGAGCGTCATAATTCAGGACGTAGCAGTGGCTTCCAGCCGGTGAAATTGCAGGCAGGATGCCTGCGCTACAATCAGAATAGGACACCACCCCGCCCTGCGACCGATTCTGCTCCCGAATCCATGCCGACCGTACTAAACTAGGTGAGGGCTCCATAGTTGCTACACCGTGCCGGGCAGTGTAGGGGCGGCCCTCGTGGCCGCCCGTGGACGGGTACAAGACCCGCCCCCACGATGTACCACGAGCCAGCGATTCAGCCAGCCATGAGAAGCGTCTATATTCTGAGCGCGGTGCGAACGCCCATCGGAAAGTATGGCGGGAGCCTGCGAGAATTTACGGCGCCGGACCTGGGAGCGATGGCGGCGGAAGCGGCGCTGAAGACGGCGGGCGTCGCGCCCGAGGAAGTGAACGAAACCATCTTCGGGCAAGCGCGGCAGGCAGGAAGCGGACCCAACCCGGCGCGGCAGATTGCGGCGCGGGCGGGCGTCCCTGAAAGCGTCCCGGCCTTCACGGTGAACAAGGCCTGCGCCTCCGGCATGAAGGCCATCATCCTTGGGTACCAGGAAATCGTGCTGGGCAACGCCGACGTGATGCTGGTGGGCGGGACGGAAGCCATGAGCCGCGTTCCGTTTTTTGTGGAAGGCGCGCGCTGGGGCGCGCGGCTGGGCCACCAGACGCTCGTGGACGGCATGTACCAGGACGGCTTCAATTGCCCGCTCGCCAAGATGGTGATGGGCGAGACTGCGGAAGTCCTGGCGCAGCAATATCACATTAGCCGCGACGAGCAGGATGAATTTGCGCTCGCCAGCCAGCAGCGCGCCAAGGCGGCGATGGAAGCCGGGCGCTTTCGAGATGAAATCACGCCGGTGCCGGTGAAGCTGAAAAAAGCCACCATCGAGTTCTCGGCAGACGAACATCCCCGCTTCGACACTTCTCTCACTTCACTGAGTAAGCTTGCTCCGGTGTTTTCCAGGAATGGCACCATTACCGCCGGCAACTCTTCCGGCATTACGGATGGAGCCGCCGCCCTGGTGCTGGTCTCCGAGGAGCGCGCTCGCGCCGCCAAGACCAGGCCGCTGGCCCGCATCGTGGATTACTCGACGGCTGGCGTGGACCCGCGCACGATGGGGATTGGCCCGGTGCCGGCGGTTGAGAAATTGCTCAAGAAGAGAGGACTCGCGCTCGACGATTACGATGCGGTGGAATTGAACGAGGCGTTTGCGGCGCAAGTTCTGGCCTGCGACCGGGAATTGCATTTCGACCGCAGCCGCTTGAATGTCAACGGCGGCGCCATCGCGCTGGGTCATCCCATTGGCTGCACGGGAGCGCGCATCACCGTTACGCTGGTCCACGAGATGAACAAGCGCGACGCGGCAAGAGGACTGGCTACGCTTTGCGTATCCGGCGGCATGGGCGCAGCGTTGGAGCTGGAGCGGGCGTAAGGAAGCGGTCAGCAGTCAGCGATCAGCTTTCAGCAAAAAGCCGGATCGTTCGACCTGACCCTGAATGAACCATGTCCCGCTGAACAAATCATGGCATCCGGAGCAAACCAGGTCATCGTGTCATCCTGAGCGGAGCCAAGGATCTCAAGAAGCACTCTGCGTTCAGCCTGCCGTCTCTTTTTTGCTGATAGCTGATGGCTGACCGCTGATGGCTTTAGAAAGGCAAGATCATGCCCGACGAAACCAGTTCGAACTTCAATCCAATAGACCCCGAAAGGCCGCCCAACAAGGGCTTCGAGTTCATCCGCTGGGATGATTCCGGCAACGTTGCCCACCTGACGCTGTGTCGTCCGCCCCAAAACGTCCTGAACTTTCAAATGCTCCAGGAGATTCTGGCGGCGATTGAAAGCCTGCACTCGCGGGCCGAGGTGCGGCTGGTGGTGCTGGATGCCGGGCCAGAATGCGACGGTTATTTCAGCATGGGCGTGGAGGCGATTGGCTACCGCAGCAACATGGTTTTTCAGATGATGGAAGCCTTTCACGACGTTTTCCGCGCCATCCATGAGGTGGGGAAGCCGGTGCTGGCGGTGGTGGATGGATTGGCCTCGGCAGGCGGCAGTGAGCTCGCGGCTTTTTGCGATCTGGCAATTGCTACCGAGCGGGCGCGGTTCCTGCAGCCCGAAATCAAGCTGGGTGTGTTCCCGCCGCTCGGCGCCATCGTCTATCCCCGGGTGATCGGTCCGAAGCGGGCGCTTGAAATGCTGCTGACCGGCGAATCCATCGGCGCCCAGGAAGCTTTGCAGATGGGCCTGGTGAACCGCGTGGTTCCGCGCGCCCAACTGGCGGAAACACTGCGTGTGTTCGTGCAGCGCATCGCCGATCAGAGCGCGCCAGTGGTCTCCATGCTCAAGCAGGTGGTCTTTGAAGGGACCTGGCGAACTTTTGACGATGCCTTCCGCAAATCGCGGGACATTTATCTGAATCAACTCTTCGAGCTGGAGGACTCGCAAGAGGGTTTGCGGGCGATGGCGGAGAAACGCAAGCCCGTGTGGAAGAATAAGTGACGATTGGCGCGTCACGCAGGTTCGAATTGGCGTATCACTTTCTCCAGCGCCTTTTGCGAGAAGATCTCCTTGTCCCCTCCATAGTTCGGCCTTTTCTTGTTGTACTTTGGAAGTCCAAAATACCTTTCCGAGAACACCTGAATCAGAGCAGACTCGAGGTATTTCCATGTCTTCATCGCTTTGCGCGGGCGACAGGTCGCAATGTGTACTTCAATTGTTCTTACGCCGTGCAACTTGCTGAAGGCCTGACTCGCCTTGTTCACCGCCGAGGTGGCTGGCCTGACCGCGCCTTCTCCGGTCGTGCCGATATAAATGATTCGCGATCTGAAACGGCTCCCGATTTTCTAGGACTTGTTGGCCGCAAGAATGTAAACCATTCTCCTATTCCATTGCGGGCTCCGCGTCACCGTCAGCAGCGACGTGCTAGAACACTTGACTTTTAGTCTGCGCATCGGGCTTATCCCTCCCGGCAACATTTTGTCACATCAAGAGGAGCCAAGATCAAAAATCAGTGCTCAGCATGAAGAGCAGTTTAGCAGGGACTCTGGGCCCCGCTAGCGCCCCTTACTTTTCCCCCAAGTGAAGCCGGATGCCGCCACGGACGAGCACCGGCGGGCCAATCTCAGTGTAAGGGACACGGGCAATGGGGTAGCGGTCCGCCGTCAGGTTCTCTACGGCGGCGTAAACCTCCACGCGGTGGCCGAGCGTGCGCGAAACCAGCGCATCCAGCGTAAATGCCGGGGAAAGCGGAAATTGATTCAAGTCGTCGTCATATTGCAGGCCGGTATAGCGGCCCTGGAGCGTGAAGGTCCAGCCTGAGGGGTCCGAGTAGGTTGCCTGGAAAGTTGCCATATTGCGCGGAACCTCGGGAA
>JBOGKI010000377.1:0-5141 GCA_050745605.1 Terriglobia bacterium
CTTGAAAATACCTTTCTCAAATTTATCGAGCGACTCCTGCTCAAACCCCAGCTTGGTCATGTCCAGGCGGAGATTTTCCTTGTCCAAAAGCCGCATGACCACTTTTTCGCCGTGCAGCGTGGGTAGGACGGCGACGCGAAGATCAAGCTGCTTCTTCTTGCCCTGGTGCATCAACCTCAGCATGATGCGCCCGTCTTGGGGCAGCCGCTTCTCCGCAATGTCCAGCTTCGCCATGATCTTGATGCGGCTGGTGATGGCGTCGCGCAGCTTCAGGGGCGGGGCCATCATGTTCTGCAGGAGGCCGTCAATGCGGAAACGCACACGGTACTCCTTTTCATAAGGCTCCATGTGGATGTCGCTGGCGCCACGCTTCACCGAATCGGTCAAGATGTAGTTCACGAGCTTGATCACCGGCGCTTCCTCGGCCGCTCTTTCCAGCGCCGCCATACTGAGCGATCCGTCGTCTTCTTCCTCCAGCTCAACGCTGCCGGCCGAACTCTCGTCGATGAAGCCGACCAGGTCCTCAATCTCCCGCTTGCGCTCCAGGTCGTCGGCGCTGCCGTAAAACTTCTTGATGGCGGCCTCAATCGCCGACTCGGCCGCCAGCACCGGCTCAACATTCAGGCCGGTCATGAACTTCACGTCATCCAGCGCGAACACATTCGCCGGGTCGGCCATGGCCAGCGTCACAGCAGAGCCGATGCGCGCCAGCGGCAGCACCTTGTGCTTCAAGGCCGTATCCATCGGGACCAACTTCAGAATCTCCGGCTCAATTTCGATGTCGGCCAGCTTGATGGAGGGGATTCCGTATTGGGCGGAAAGAGCGGAGGTAACTTCGTCGTCCGTTAAATACCCAAGCTTCACAAACGCCTGGCCCAGCTTTCCTCCGTTCGTCTTCTGATACTCCAGGCCTCGGCTTAGTTGTTCGGAGCTAATCCGATTCTCACGGACTAGGATCTCCCCGATTCTTGCGACTGTCGTTTGAATGGCCAACAGCTTACTCCGTGGGGTCTGCTAGGGGCGTAGTGGTCCGCGAGTCTCCCGCGTACGAAATCAGAACTCGTGCGGACCGTGTAATGCCGCAGGCGGCCCGCTCCTTCCCAGTACCAACAAGGTGACCGCCCTTGCCCGCCCGCCGCGACATTCTCCGGGCCCCGTCCAGAGGAGGACGTGGAGGAGCAAGATTCTGCAGGGGAGCTGCCGGGAACACCCGCCACTCTTGACATCGGCACTCCTGCAGCATAACTTTAACCCGTATGGTCACTGTCCCCCACTCGATGAAAGCTTCTCCGGACGCTGGACTTTCGGGCTACTTTCATGCCCTTCTGGCTCGATTCGGCCCGCAGCATTGGTGGCCCGCTCGAACCCGTCTCGAGGTCATCCTGGGTAGTATATTAACACAACATATCTCATGGCATAATGTATCATTTTCTATAACCTTGCTTAGATCCAGGGGCCTGCTGAGTCAAAGGCGCCTCCGAAAGGCCACCCTGGAGCAAGTGGAGTCCGCCATCCGGCCGGCTGGCTTCTTCCGCCAGAAGGCCCGCGCCATCCGCGGCTTCCTGCATTGGCTCCAACAGCGTCACGGGGGTTCCCTGAGCCGCGCTTTGGCCCTCCCGCCGGACGTATTACGGAGAGAACTTGTCGCCCTGCGAGGCATCGGACCGGAAACCGCTGACGCCATCTTGCTCTATGCCGCGAACCGTCCTTTTTTCGTTGCCGACGCTTATACGCGACGCATCCTGGCACGGCACGGCTGGCTTGCTGAGGACGTGGGCTACGAGGAAACACAAGAATTCCTGCACCGTCACCTGCCCCGCGATGCGGCATTGTTCAATGAATTCCACGCCCTGCTGGTCGAGACTGCCAAACGCCATTGCCGCCGCGCGGCGCCGCTTTGCAAGGGTTGCCCGCTCGAGTTCGATCTTCTCGAACCCGGCGGGAGCGAGCGCGTTCCGGTGCCGGCTGGCCGTGTTGCCCAAGGATCGCCGGTGGCTTGACGCATGGAAGAAAAAACGCAAAGGCCGCACCGTACTTTCCTGATTTTCCTGTTGATCGCTGTCCCGCTCCTTTTTCTCATCGGCTGGAGCCAGGCATCCCTGAACCTCAAGTTCATTCGTCCCCAGACGGCTCAGGAAACCTATCTACTCCTCGCGCTCTCCACCCTCGTCTTTCTGGCCTTCGTCATCTTCGCGTTGATCCTGACTCGAATCCTGCTCAAGCTTTACGTTGAGCGCCGGCAGAATCAGCTCGGCTCGCGGTTCAAAACCAAGATGGTGGTGGCGTTTCTCACGCTTTCATTGGTACCCGTGTTTTTCCTCTATATTTTTGCCTATGGTCTTTTGAACCACAGTATTGACCGGTGGTTCGGCATTCCGTTCGACATCCTGCGCGGGGACGCGAATGAGATGGTCCAGCAGCTCGAGTTGCAGACGGCTCAGCAGGCTCTGGACAGTTCCGGCCATTTGGCTTCTAACCGGCGATTGGTGCGTTACCTCTCCTCCCCGAACGACTCCGGAATCCGGCATTATCTGTTCCAGCGATTGCACATCATGGGGATTGAATCGATTGCTTGCTTTGACCGTTCTGGCCGCCTGGTACTTCGCGTCGGCGGCGTCCGTCCGGACCTCGAGGACATTCGCCGCCTATTCCCCGAGATCGCCTCCGGCCAGATTCCGGAGGAAGGAGTCAGTGAGACCTGGCGCTCGCCCGAATCGAGCCTCTTCCTCGCAGCTCAACCTGTCGAAAGCGCCTCGGGGACCATGAGTGGCTCCATCGTCGTCGTCCGCTCGCTGCCCCTAAACATTCAGGACATCGCGCAACAAATTCAGCGCGAAGCCCAGCGATATGACGAGCTCAGCCGGGAGCGCAAAGCACTGAAGCGGACCTATATGCTGATCCTGCTGCTCATCACGCTGGTGATTCTTTTTGCTGCCACCTGGCTGGCGATGTTCTTCTCAAAGCAAGTGACCGTGCCCATTCAGGCTCTGGCGGAGGCCACGCACGAGGTCTCCCGCGGCAATATGGCGTGGCGAGTGTCCACCCGCGCCGACGCCGAGCTCGGCAGCCTGATCCGTTTGTTCAACGCAATGACCGGCCAGCTTCAGGAGAGCCGGCAGGCCATCGAGCGTGCTGCGGACGATTTGCAAAGAGCGAACCGCCAGCTCGAAGAGCGCGGCAACACCATGGAGGCCATTCTTGAAAATGTGCCCACGGGCGTGATTTCCTTCAATCCTCAGCAGGAGATTACCCGCATCAACTCCACCGCCCAGAGGATGTTTGGCCCCGGTGAAGGGAGCGATGCGCGGCGGCTGGAAGACCTGTTCTCCTCGGACGACGCTCGTGAGATTGCCCGCCTCTTCCGCCGTGCTGACCGCCGGGGAGTCGTAACCCGGCAACTGCAACTGGTCTTTGGAGAAAGGCGCTCGATCATCGGACTCACGCTTTCTTCGGTGCGCGCCCAGCACGGCGCCGTCGGTTATGTGATGGTGCTGGAAGACCTCACCGAGCTGATGATGGCGCAGCGCAGCGCCGCCTGGCGCGAAGTTGCCCAGCGGATTGCCCATGAGATCAAGAATCCACTGACTCCCATTCAGCTTTCTTCGGAGCGGATTGCGCGGCTGATCGGGCGTTCCGGGCATGCGTCGCCGCCCGCCAACATGCTCGCCACCATCTCGGAGAGTGCGTCCCTCATCGGCCGCGAGGTTTCAACGCTCAAGTCGCTGGTGGATGAGTTTTCCCGCTTTGCCCGCTTCCCCGCCTCGCGCCTCGTGCCGTCGAATCTGAACGGTATCGTGCAAGACGCGCTGAAGGTGTTTGACGGACGGCTTTCCAGCATTCGCATCCACGCCGATCTTGCTCCGGACCTTCCGGTGGTCAACGCCGACCCCGAACAGATGAAGCGCGTCATCGTGAACCTGATTGACAACGCCGCCGAAGCGTTGGAACGATCCCCCGCCAAGGACATCTGGGTTCGCACTTCTCCCGACCCCGACCACGATTTCGTCGGCTTGATCGTGGCGGACAGCGGTCCCGGCATTCCCCCCGAAGCCAAGGAGCGGTTGTTTCTTCCCTTCTTCTCCACCAAGCAGCGTGGCACTGGACTCGGCCTGGCCATTGTCTCGCGCATTATTTCCGATCACAATGGAACGATTCGCGTGGAGGAAAACCATCCCGCCGGAACCAAGTTCATCATTGAGCTTCCCGCTGAATACCTCGTTGTGGCACGGTCTCCCGACCGTGCCACGCCGCGCTGACCGAAGGTCTCCGCGCCTCGCACCGCTTTCCGGCTTGGCTCTCGACCACGCCACAGCCTACAATCCCTCGCATGGAACGTTACCGCATCCACGCTGATGCAGCCGTCTATTTCCTGACGTACTCCATTGTCGAATGGCTGCCGGTGTTCGTTTCCGAGGAGAGCTGCAAGATCGTCACCGACAGCCTGAGTTTCTGCCATGACGCTAAGCGCCTTCGCGTCAACGCCTATGTGGTCATGCCAACGCACCTCCATTTGATCGTCTTCGACGCCGACTGGGACGTCGAGCGGCTGCGGCGAACCCTGGCCGATTTTCGCAAGTTCACTGGCCGGCGTCTGAGCGATTATTGCGCTGGCCACGCGCCAAGGTGCTTTCAGGAAACGCTCCAAGCGCAGGCCGTAGCGGATCGCGAGCGCCGCTTCTGGCAGCCCAGCCGTCACGCTGAAGCCATTCGGGAAGAACGTTTCTGGCGGCAAAAAATCGAATACTTGCATAACAATCCCTGCCGAAAAGGACTGGTATGCAGCCCGGAGCGTTGGCGGTTTTCCTCGGCTGCATGGTACATCTCCGGAGGCATCCACTCCGTCGACGCGCCCGTTACGCCGATTGCTTGGTGATGCGGGAAGAGGCTTTCGGTTCGCGCGCGGCTGCTGGGGGAGACCTTCGGTCGGATGCGCGGCACGGTCAGGAGACCGTGCCACAACAAGGGTGGACATGGAGGGAGTTGCTCAGTAGAATTGGGCAGTGATGTGGTTTCTCTTACACAAAGCTCCATAGGGGTTCGATCGAAGGCGACGAATGGCAGCCACTAACCCGAAGGGCTTAACTCTACAGATTGCTATCGGAGTGTTCCTTGGGGTAATAGCCGCGTTGATTGTGTACTCA
>JBOGKI010000378.1:0-5130 GCA_050745605.1 Terriglobia bacterium
TGTAGCGGCGCTCGGCGCCTGCCCCGCTGAAAAGCGGGGAGCGCCGAACTCGTTGAAAAAGATCGGCGGTCACAGACCGCCGCTACAGAAGCGCCTCAAGATCACTGTCAAGAATTAGCTGGGACAGGACACTAGACGCGAGGACCCCTCGTGCAGGAATCTTCGAAGCGATACTGGTCTCAACCGCTAAATTGTTCTAAGCTTTTCATGGGCCGACAGGAGGATGAACTTGAAAAGACTCGTGACGTTCCTGGCCGTGATTCTCACCAGCGTGCTGGCTTTCCAATTGGTTCAGTTTTCGGCGCGAGCTCAATCCGCCGCGGCGGGGGAGCTGACCGTCACTCACTTTCGCGCTCCGGAATTTCCTCCGCCCGCTGAGGCCCTTGCCAATCCTAGCGAGGTAGGCGCCGCTCCCTTACCCGGCGGCCTGGGGCCGGTAGCTCAGCCCGGCCAGGGGCGTACTGCGCCGCCCGGCACTCCTCAAACCATACCTTCCCAGAATCAAGGAGGGGCGCAGCTCGGTTTGGCCCAGGGTGTGACTTGGATCAACTCACCGCCGCTCACCATGGAGAAGCTTCGCGGCAAAGTCGTCCTCATCGATTTCTGGGAATACACCTGCATCAATTGCATCCGCACCTTCGCTACCAATAAGAGATGGTACGAGCGGTATCATCAAGACGGGTTCGACATCATCGGCGTCCATGATCCCGAATTTGATATTGCGTATCCGGTTCCGAACGTTCGAGCGGCCGTCAAGCGCTTTGGCTTGCCTTATCCCATGGTGGTGGATGACCACTTTCAAATCTGGAACGCGTACCACAATTCGACGTGGCCGAATCGCTTCCTGATCGATGCCACGGGAGTGGTGCGCTTTAATCGTTCCGGTGAAGGCGCCGATGACGCCATGGAAAAGGCCATCCAGATGCTCCTGCAGGAGGCGCATCCCGGCTTGAAGTTTCCTGCCAGTTACACGATTCCTCCGGAAAAGAACGCCTTTGCGCCCGACTGCGGAATCCCGACGCAAGAAATGTACGTGGGAAATTGGTACGGGCGTGGAATCCTGGCCAATGCCGAGGGATACCACAATGGCAAGACTCTGGACTACCAGATGCCGGCAGACGTCCAAGACGGCGGAGCAGCAGTTTCCGGACGCTGGGAAACTGACAAGAATGGGATGATCTATCGCGGCAAGCCCAAAAAGGGCTCTTTCACGGACCGCCTGGAAATGCGCGATCACGCGCGCGAGCTCTATGCGGTGATCAATGTCTCCCACGGCCATGCGGAGCGGCTCTACATCCGCGAGGACGGGAAAGACTTGACGCCGAAAAACAAGGGCGTTGATGTCCGCTTTGACTCGCAAGGCCACTCTTATATTGAAGTGCGCGAACCGCGCATGTATTACCTTGTCCAGAGCCCCGAATTCGGCTCTCACGTGGTGGATTTGTACCCCACTGCAAAGGGCATCACGATTAATTCGTTCACCTTTGGGAATAACTGCCAGACCGACTTCCCGCACCTTTGAGTTGTCCCCTTCTCGGCTCGAAACGATTGGGCGCCGCATGACCAACCGAAGACGGCTGGTATCAGCCCTGCCATTGCTGTGGATCACGGTTTGCCTGGCGGCCTGCCGCCCGGCCCAGAATTCCGTCCGGCATTTTCCCAACGCCCCCCTGCTGGTCTCGGAGTTCATCTTTGAGCATGCTCCGTTTGCTCAGTGCCATGCCTCAACCCTGGTCGAGCTGCCGGATGAAGAAAAACCCACGGACAGGAAAGCGCCATCCGTGGCTACCCGCTTGCTGGCCGCCTGGTTCGGCGGGGCGAGAGAAGGCGACCGCAGCGTTGCCATCTGGGGCGCTATCCGGCATAACGGTGAGTGGTCGGCGCCTCGAGTCCTCGCCCGCAAACCAGGAATACCGTGCTGGAACCCGGTGCTCTTTGCTGCGCGCGACGGGAAGATCTGGCTGTTTTTCAAGTATGGGTCCAGCCCCAAAACTTGGAAAGGCGCGTACCGCACGAGTCGCGATGGCGTTCAGTGGAGCGACATCCGATATCTGCCGGACGGAATCCTGGGGCCGGCCAAGGATAAACCCGTCACCCTTGCTGATGGCACGATTCTCGCCGGAACGTCAGTTGAGACAGCCTGGAGCTGGACGTGTTGGGTGGATCGAACCACCAATGACGGCGCGAGTTGGCAACTGATTGGCCCCATCAAGATGCACGGCTGGCACCACGGCATCATCCAACCGACGATCTGGCAGATGAACGATGGCGAGGAGCGAATGCTGGTGCGGTCAAGCCACGACATCGGCTGGATTGCAGAGTCCACGTCCAAAGACGATGGCAAGCACTGGAGCACGCCGGTGGATACATCCCTGCCCAACCCCAACAGCGGCATTGATGCCGTAAAGCTGAAAGACGGCGCTGTGGCTCTGGCTTATAACCATGCCCGGCGCGACCGCAGTCCTTTGAATTTGGCCTTCTCGTTCGACGATGGAAAAACCTGGACTGCGCCGCTCACCATCGAGTCCGGTCCCGGCGAATTTTCCTACCCTGCCATCATCCAAAGCCGCGACGGCAAGCTGCACATCACCTACACCTGGAATCGGCTGCGCATCAAGCACGTCGTCGTGAACCCGGCAACGGCGGAGGCGGTGGCCCGCGCCGAGGACCGTTCCCCCGCCCGCCCTGGGGAACCTAGCGGCGCCCTTCAGAGCCTGCCCTGAGCGCGGCGAAGGGGGCGGCACGTTGGGCCGCAGCATGCGGCTGGTAACGCCGAAACCCTGCCCGGCTGAAGCCGGCCTCTACGCCACCGCTCAGCCCTGCGTCGCGCAGGCGCGGACCGCTGGTCACGTCGACCCGAGCAAGCCGGACAAAATGGTGATATTTGGCTTTGCTTCCGCGCAAAGCCAAAAGTCATCGCCGATCTTGTTTATTTTCTATTGGTTAGACGGATTTGCTTGAATTATGAGGTATCTCGATCATAATCAATGACTTAGCGGAACTCGGTGGCTTGGTTCGTAAAACCTTATTACTTTATTTTTGAATTAAGCCCTGTTTTCATTGGGTTGCAGACCGTCAACCTGTGGAGATCTTTAAAAAAAGAATTCTTTTTTTGTACCCGATGCGCTCGCACCTGCATTTTTACTGGGTTTCTGCACATTTCACAATGGGTTTGTTCGGAACGGCCAAAATCAGTTCTCTTGTTTTCAATCAGTTGCGTGGGTTTGCTCGCATAAAGGCCCTCATGGGCGTCACTCAACATCGTTCCTACCCGCATTTTTATTGGTTATTTTGCAGATTTCGCAGTGGCTTTGCTCGTGGAGGAGGTCGTCACGTCAATCCGGCCCACGTAGGAATCAGGTGTGTCGATTCGGCATTCGGGACTGGCGATTGCTGATCGATTCATGACACGAATCCCCGCTAAGTATGTACTCAAGCAATTATACCCGATGAGTATACGATTGTCAACCGGATTTTTAGTGGACGAGCGTAGCCGCCTCGCGCCTTTGTGCTACACTGGTGCCTTTGTTTGACGCCATCCCAACAATTCGGGAAGAAGGTCCATGCCACAAGTGCAACCTAGTCCGAAGGTTTACGACGCCATCATCGTGGGTTCCGGAGCCGGAGGGGGCATTGCGGCCTACGTGCTCACCCAGGCGGGCGCCAAGTGCTTGATGCTGGAGGCGGGAAGCTGGTATGACACCGCCAAGCAGTCGAAAATGTTTGAATGGAATTACAACGCTCCACATCGCGGCGCCTCCACGCCCCAACATCCTTTTGGTTATTTCGACGCCACCACGGTGGGCGGCTGGGAAGTCCCCGGCGAGCCTTACATTAACGCTCCGGGCAGCGATTGGCGCTGGTGGCGGGCCAGAATGCTGGGCGGCCGCACCAACCACTGGGGCCGCATCTCCCTGCGCATGGGCCCCTACGATTACAAGCCCTATTCCCGCGACGGACACGGGATCGACTGGCCCATCACCTACGACGATCTCGCTCCCTACTACGACAAAACTGAGGAACTGATCGGCGTCTTCGGCTCCGTCGAACACCTGGAAAACACGCCGGACGGCAAGTTCCTTCCGGCGCCGCGGCCGCGCTGCTACGAGCTGATGATCCAGAAGGCTTGCCGGAAGCTGGACATTCCCTGCATTCACTCCCGCTTGTCCATTCTCACCCGTCCCCTCAACGGCCGGCCCGCCTGTCATTACTGCAGCCAATGCGGAAGAAGCTGCGCGACGTCCTCCAACTTCTCTTCTCCCACGGTGCTGATTCCGCCCGCCCTGGCGACGGGAAACCTGGAAATTCGCTGCGATTCGATGGCCCGCGAAGTCCTGGTGGGCAAGGACGGCTTGGCGCGCGGCGTTTCCTACATTGACAAGAAGACGCGGAAGGAAGTGGAGGCAAGGGGCAAGATGGTGCTGGTAGCGGGCGGCGCCTGTGAGTCTTCGCGGCTGCTGATGAATTCTCGCAGCACGCTCTTTCCTGAAGGTCTGGCGAATTCCAGCGGGCTGCTGGGCCATTGGCTGATGGATACGGTCGGGACCGACGCCGGCGGCATTATTCCTGATCTCATGGACCTTCCCGCCCACAACGACGACGGCGTGGGCGGCATGCAAGTCTACATGCCGTGGTGGAATTACCAGAAGCAGTTGCGCAACCAACTTCCCTTCCCGCGTGGCTACCACATTGAAGTGGGAGGAGGCCGGGGCATGCCCGGCGGCAACGATTTCGACGGAGCTGGCGATTATCTGGGCGGCGGCTATGGCGTGGACCTGAAGCGCGGCATCCGCAAATTGTTCGGCGCTTATGTGGGAATGTCCTGCCGGGGCGAGATGATTCCCAACCAGGACAGCTATTCGGAAATCGATAAGAACGTGGTGGACGAGTGGGGCATCCCGGTCCTTAAGTTTCACTTCAAGTGGAGCCAGAACGAGATATTGATGGCGCGCCACGCTCAGGAAACCTTCCGGGAAATCATTGTGACCATGGGCGGCGAAGTCCTTGACTCCGCGGGCCCCGAGAATAATTATGGGCTGCGCCCGGGTGGAGAAATCATTCATGAAGTGGGAACCGCCATCATGGGGAGTGACCGGCGCGCCTCCGTGCTCAGTCCCTACTGCCAGGCGT
>JBOGKI010000379.1:0-5126 GCA_050745605.1 Terriglobia bacterium
GTGTTGACGCGGATGCCGAACCACGCCACCCCGTAACTGCCGGAAATCCCGAATACGCTGAAGGCCAGAATGATGATGACGCGCAAGGCGTCAAACTTCAGCAAGACGCCGAAATACACAAAAATGATGATGGCGATGAAGACCCAGAGCAGAAGAAGGAACTTGCCCTGATTGATCAGGTAAGTTTTGCACGTCTCCCAGATCAACTGCGACATTTCCTTCATCGACTCGTGGGCGGGCAGGTTCTTGAGGCGGCTGTAGCTGACCAGACCGAAGATCAAGCCGAAGATGCAGAACAGAATACCGAACGTCAGCAGCCGGTGGGCGTCCATGCCAAGAAGTTGAACACTGTGGAAATCCGGTAACTGCAGATTGGCCTCGCCGCCCGCTTCCTGTAGAGGCGTCGCAAAAGCTCCGCTGGCAGAAGCCAAGAGTAAGGCCGTTCCGGCAGCGATGGTCCCGGCGATCCGCAAGCGTTGGGACCAGACGCGGGTGAACCCAGCTCGCATGTGCCGAGCAGCGGCTTCGGCCCTTTCCTTGAAAGCGTTGAAAGGAGCCGGAATTCCAGGCGTTGCCGTTTTCGCCCGCAGGAGTTGGCGCGCCCTAAGCGCCGCGACCATCAACATCAGGGCAGTGACCGGCAAAGCGATGGCAAGGTACATCGAAAAGCCTCCATCCATAAGACGAGTTTTGTGACGACGGAGGCGGGTTAGGCCCCATCGAACGATGTCAAAAGAGTAAAAGGGAGAGCGTACAGACTGGCTCCAAGCCCTAACGCACAGAGAATAGATTTGTAACACAGGCCCAAATGCCGCGTCAAGCGCGCTTTGGGAAAGGTAGTGACTCAGTTTGGCGCCGTAGCGGCGAATTTACCTCGCCCAAGGGCGGCATCAGGGCGCCTCTAAGTCAAACTGAGCCACTACCTTGGGAGAGGCCGTGGTTCAGTCTGGCTTCTGTAGCGGTGGTCACTGACCGCGGCTACGGAAGCCAAACCGCGTCGCTACCTCGCCGACACCGCATGGTTACTCAGCCAGTGTATGGCTGCACTGGTGATTCATGCCTGGGTATTGCGCAACTTGCGACTTGCCGCCGCGCCCGGGACCAATTACTCTGCGTCTATCGACGGGAGGGGTGCAGTGCGGGCGTCGGGCAAGAGTTTCCCCAGCCAGGGGCACTCGAGCCAGGGATACGTTGCAGTTGAGCGGATTTTTTCGGCGGTTACCCTAGCGCAAAAGCCTCTCTTCAAATCGAGAACCCGACAGGGCGCCTAGCTGGTCCTGCAAGGACCGCTGCACGCTTTTTCGCGTGTGGCGAAGGGTTCACCGGATGTCACACCCAGTTTGAAAGGAGGCTGTCATGCGTCTTTCCCAGCGCATATTTAGCATTGGTCTTCTGGCCACGCTTTTCTTCTTGTCCGGCGCCACCTTGAGGGCCGACTCCATTCCGATCAACGGTGAAGCCAATTTTTACGGGGGCGAGTATGCGGGCCTCACCATCTATAGCGTCGGTCCCGGTTTGTCGTTATATGGGGACACCCCCGACGCGCCCAACTATTTGAATTCCTGCACTTGCGCCCTCAGCGCGACGGGGCAGGCCTGGCCTTCCCCGTATTACAGCGGGGGCTCTCTGGGTGACCTCACCGCCGACTATATTTCGGCAGGTATTGTGTGGACTGCGACTGAACCAGTTGATCCTCCGCCGGGGTGGTTTGTAAGTGGGGAGCTTCCTGTAACTTTCTTTGGCTCGGCCGTCGGCTATAACTCCCTCGATCAGGAGATCTTCGCCGTCGACTACTCGGGGACGGGGACGGCCGGATTCTACGGCTATGCGTTTCCGGGTGGCGGGGCTTGGGTCTACAGCAGCAACATGAATATCACTTCTGGCACGGCGACCGTCGAGTATGAGCAGACCCCGGAGCCTGCGCCCATTGTATTGTTGGCATCCGGCTTGGCGTTAATCGCGGTTAGCCGCCGCTCTGTTTTCAAGCATGCGCCGGGCCCATGATCGCGGCGCCCGCAGCTCACCAAAACTTCGAGTCGGTTGAGATTTGAACGGCGTTGCCAGTCAGCGGCCCCAGGGACTGACTGAAATTGTAATGGACATAGCCCAGGGTAACGGAAAACTTTCAATTCACGCGGATGGCAAGGCTGGGATTGACCTGGTAAGCCGGAATGAAGGGTTGGTGGTGAGCGAGCTGTTGCAGACCGTAGCCGCCCGCGAATTTGTAGGAAAGCGGACCCCAGATGTGTCCTTGGCTCCGGGCAACGGCGAAATGGCGCTGGTAGAACGTCGGATTGAAGAAGCCCATGTACACACCGCGATGGGGCCCGGTGTATCCAAACGTCTCTCCGGAATAGCCCGCGCCCAGCGAGAACCTTTCGGATTGAATCAAGGTGTGATCGTAATCGAGCGTTCCCCCGGTGGCCTGATCCACGCCGTTCGCCGATAGAGTGGGCTTTTCGCTGTTGGATGGGTTGGCGCGGTACCACAGAGCCGAGCGGTAGGCGTCCTTATAGTAGGTGAGGTGAACTTGATCGCTGCGGTCCGCCTTGTAATGGAGGCCGATCAGCTTGCGCGCCTGGATCACGCCGAAGCGAACCGTGAGCGGCGTGTAGGCAACACCATCACGCGAGATGGCGAAGTCCAGGCTGAGCTGGGGGGTGGGACGCACCGTGAATCCTCCGTAGCCGACGGGTGTGACCGCGGTCACGGGCACGGAGGTAATCCTGGTTGGGAATGTGGGGTTCTGGCTGGGCAGCGCGACACTGTAAGGCGGACCAAACCTTTCAAAGCCGATTCCGCCCCGCAAGGTGAGAAAAGACGCAACCTCGGTCGATTGGCGGTACTCGAATTCGGCCGGTCCCACCGCTCCGCGAATGCCACCGTAGGGGCTGTTCGAGGGCATTGAGGCCATTGATATCGAGGATTGAGAGCGGGGAAACAAGGGAAAGCCGATAAGGGCCGCGTTCGAATAGGTATTCAAGTCTTCGTTCGGAATCCTTTTTATCAACACCCCTTGCGGGCTGAAATAGTCGGTCAGCGGTCCGACCTCCCGGGCGTAGGTGGACGAAGTGTGAAGGGTGACAGCCGATTCCTGGCGCAAGGTCTGCTGCATTTCCCCCACTTCGGCATCTCCCGGCGCAATCTGGCTGGCGCGGGCCACCAGAGCCTCTGCTTGCTGCCTCTTTCCTTTGGCGTTTTCGATGCGGGCGGCCAGCAGCAGCGCATCCGTGTTCCTGGGTTGTTCATGGATAACCTGCTCGGCTTCGTTCAACGCATCCGCTCTGTCTCCTTGGTAATAGGCAAGCTTCGCATCCCGGTACAGCGCCTCCGCATCGCCCGGATGGTGCGCCAGAACCCGCTGATAATCGCGCCGCGCGCCCTGCCAATCACCGCGCTTTTCATCGAGAGCGGCCAGTCCGAGCTGGGCGACGCGATTGTCCGGTCGAAGCGTCGCGACGGTCGCTAAGGTCTCCCGGGCTTCGGAGTAATTCTTTAACCGCATTTCAAGATCAGCGGAGCGGAGCATCAATTCGGTATTGCTCGGCTGTTGCTTGAGTAATCTCTGCTCCAGTTGAAGCGAGTCCGGCAGGCGATTGGCCCACCGATCGACCCGCGCAAGGTCCTGAAGCAAGTCTGGATCGCGTGGAGAGGTCTGCAAGAGGTCCTGGTAGATGCGGATGGCCTCAGAATAATGCTGGGTCGAAGCCAATTCCTGAGCCAGGCGCAATTCCGAATCTTCGTCGGCAGGATACAGCTTGATGATTTGGCGATAGGTGGAAATGGCTCCGGCTGTGTCCTTCAGCTTCGTCTGGTTGGTCGCGAGTTCGGCCAGAGTGGCATGATCGGCGGGATGGCTGGCGAGGTAGCTCTCGTCATACTGGACAACGTCTGCGGGCGGCGATCCGGGTGGAGGCCGAAGCGATACCCAATGCGCCGCTTCTTCACCGCCGGCGATCGTCTGCAACGCCTGCTGGTTCACCGGGTCGCCCGGATCCTCGTTGGCCAGAGTCTCAAAAAGGGGCTTGGCCGCGGCATAATGACGGGTCCAGAGGAGGACATTGGCCATGCCTTGTCGAGCTTCGTAGTTTCCGGGCGAGGCGTTCAGGACCTGGCGGTAACGAAACAGCGATTCGCGGTAGTGGCCCGTCGTGGCAAGCGCTTCGGCCAGTCCCATCGTGCCGCCGGCGTTTTGCGAATCGATGGCCAGGATTTGCCGGAAGAGCGGTACCGCTTCCTGTGCTTGGTTCGTTCTCATCAAGAGTTCGCCAACGTCGTAGAGAACGTGGAGCGAGCCGGGATGGGACTTGAGATAAGTGTGGTATCGCGCCACCGCCTCGGGGAACTCATCGCGGCTTTCGAGCACTCGCGCCAGGCTGAGGTTCGGATCAACGGGGACGGAATTTTGCGCCACAGGCGGCCGGGCCGTCATGCTGGGCGGGGCGATCGGGCCGCCCGGCAAGCGCCCCCAAGCCTCCAGCGGCAGAGGGGCATTCCGAGCGGAAATTTCCTGGAGATTTTTCAGAGCTACGGCATTGTGAGGATCGCGTGAAAGCGCCTGGCGGAATTCCATGCCGGCCATCTTCGCCAATCCTTCATGGCGGTAGAGAATGCCTTGCGCAATGGAAATCTCAATCCATTCCGGACGCTCCTTTCGGATCTCGTTCAGGATGGCTCCGGCGCGAGCGGGCCGGCCCAGTCCGATCTCCGCATAGACTAACCCGAGTTGGAGCGCGGAATCGTGAGGCGTGAACCTTCGAGCGGCGTCAAACCACTTCTCGGCGAGAGCCGGTTTTCCGGTTTTCAAAAGGCTCCAGCCCAGAAGCGTCAGGATGGCGGGATTGTTGGGTTCGTATGCTCTTGCTTCCTGGAGCATCCGCACGGATCGCGTGTAGTCTCCTGACTTGTAAGCCTGGAGGCCGGATTTGTAAAACGGCCCTGCGAAGGGGTGGAGATAAAACTCAAAGACACCGGCCAGCGCCAGGATTATCAATAGAGATATGAGGACGCGGTTGGTGAGCAAATTCTTGACGTGGACCATGATGCGACCATTACCGTGGAAGACGTGAAAAATCGAAGACGCTTGTCATCCTGAGCGGAGACGCCATGGGTCTTCGGCCCACCAC
>JBOGKI010000380.1:0-5117 GCA_050745605.1 Terriglobia bacterium
GGTGGGAATAGCGAGAATTTGCCCGCCCTTCAGCTTAACCACACGGCCCGACTCCGGGAAGCTGCAATCGTAGCAGATGTTGATTCCTATTTTTCCGGCTGGAGTTTGAAACACCGGAAAGGGTTTGTCGCCCAGATCGTCAAAGCGATCGATGCCCAGGCAAAGCAGATGAACCTTGCGATGCGTGCCGAGGATTCCCTGTGGTGCAACCACCACCGCCGAGTTGTAGATGCGGTCGCCATCGCGCTCCAACATTCCCACCACGACGGTGCAATCCAGGCGCTGGGTGGCGGCCGCAATTTTTTCGGTTGCCGGGCCGGGCACGGGCTCGGTTTCCGGCAGGGCTTCGGCCTTGCTCGTAAAGCAGTAGCCGGAAAGCGCGCACTCCGGGAAAACCGCAAGCTTCGCGCCCGCCCGCGCCGCCGCCTCCAGATTTTCCAGGACCACATCCAGGTTAAAATCCTTCTTTAAGATTGTCACGTCCATCTGAACCGCTGCAACTTTCATCATTTTTCTCCAGCCTGCAATCAACTCAACATTTTAGCAGTATTCGCCGCGCCAAAACCGGCATAGACGCGCGGCGGTCCTAGCCTGAGTTATTCACGAAGTTTCACGCGAGGACCGGAAGGGCGCGGCTTTAACCGTCCCTTCCGGTCTCCATGCCAAGCTGACGAATAATCCAGCCTAGACCCAATGCTGTTCAGTTAAGGGTAGGGGCGACCCTTGGGGTCGCCGGCGGGCGGGCACAAGGCCCGCCCCTACGTCGCATCGGAAATTGGGTTCGCGGGTACAGTAGCCCCAGTAGCCTAAATGAACAGTATTGAGGCCAGCCCGCCGTCTGGAGTTTCTACATTTAGACGTCCAGGCTGTCATTCTGAGCGGAGCGAAGAATCCCAGCATTTCGCGCTGGAGGCCCGCAACGCAACTCCAGAAATGTAGAAACTCGAGGCGGCGGTCCTTCCAGAGTAGACTCCGACCGCTTCTTCCACCGGTGTTGACGGCTAGGACGCATCCGCTTTGCCCTACCGCGCCGATAGGACATTCAGCTTTTTTCAGGAAATGCACAACTAATTCTGCCCTCGCGTGTATATAACATTACGGATGCCGGAAACGATGACCGCACACCTGGCATCGAGTCGAACCGGGAGGGGTGCGATGCGTAGCGCTTTGCGGGGCGCGTTCATGGTAGCGTGTGTCTCCGCAACGCTCGCCGCGGCCCAGGAAGTTCCGAAAGCGGAGTTGTTCGGCGGTTATTCCTTCCTGCAAGGCGACCCCAGGACGACCAACGGATTCACCTCCCAAGGCTGGGATGCTGCCGTGACCAGCAATGTCAATCGCTGGCTGGGTGTTGAGGTCAATTTCAGCGATCATTACGGCACATCAGCACAAGACTTGGAGGTCCTGTCGGTTTCACCGGCGGCGGGTCCGTTTGCTTATACGCCCCGTTTCACGTTCCTGGCGGGTCCTCACTTCTCTTTGCGAAGCGCCTCGAGGGTTACGCCATTTGTACACGCCCTGTTTGGAGGCGTACAAGGGAAAGCAACCACTTTGTCAACTGATGTGCCGTGTGGCCCGGCCATCAGTCCGTGTAGCGTCAGTAAATCGCAGACCGCTTTTGACATGGAATTCGGCGGCGGACTTGACCTGAAGGCAACTCGCCACATCTCCATTCGCGTGATTGAGGGAGATTATCAGAGAGCCGACTTTGGGGGAAATCCCCAGAACGACGTGCGCATCTCGGCAGGGATTGTTTTCACGCTTGGCAAAAGGTAAGGATCGCATCGATAATGCGATTTCCGAATACCTGGTAATTTGAAGCCGGTCAGCCATGCGAGTTCGAAAGTTTGCCCACCTTTCTCTTTTGTGCCTCACTGCCTTGATCTTTCTCGCCGCGCCAGGAAGGGCGCAGAGTCATGATTCGACCAAGTCTTCCGATGAAATCACAACTCAGCCAACCCATCAGAGTCCCAACCCTTTTCGCGGCTTTATCGGCTACGAGTATCTCTCCATTACGTCCGACACCTTCGGCCAATTGTTCAGGCTCGATTCAAACCTCGGCTACAGTTTCAACCGCTATTTTGGCTTCGACATCGGCATCCCTCTCTATTTAGCGAATGGCTCGCCCAGCGTGGGAACCTCGGGATCGGGATTAATGCCCGCAAACCGCGGAGGAACTTCGTTAAATAGCGCGTCAGGATCAGGTGACGTGTACGCGGACTTGCTCTTCACGGTTCCAGTTCGAGTCATCAATTGGTATTCGACCCTCACGGGAACTCTGCCCACCGGCAAGGTCTCAGCCGGCTTCAGTACAGGCCGGGCGACCTTCGATTGGGATAACTATCTCGAACATGATTTTTCCCACCTGCGCCCGTTCGCCGATGTGGGCCTTGCCGACTCCATCTATGATACGGGCGCTTTCGTGCTGCCTTACACCACCTTTGGCCTCGTGACTCATCTCGAAGGCGGCGCCGGTTATCAGGTCGTTCGCCCTATTTCGATCGGCGCGTCCATCTATGACGACGTCACGTCAGGCCAGCAAACCGTTTTTAGCCGGGTTCTGCCTCACGCGTTTCGGGGATCAGGGCCGTGTCTTGCAGCGTCGGCATTTGAATGCGCCAATCAAACTATGGGGCCGGCGGCCATTGCCCGCGATCACGGAGTTACGGTTTGGATCCAGTCATCTTCATTTCACGGACTGGACCTCTTCGGCGGCTACACCTACAGCGCACAATATAAGCTCAACACGTTCTCCCTGGGAGTCGGACTCCGCCTGGGACCTCTATTCCAGAGAGCCCGGTCCACGTTCGACAAGCCCAAGCGCCAGCCCTGATTTCAAACCCAGCAGGAGCGAGTGCGTGTTTGCGGCTCTTGGCGTCCTGGCGCGAGCCGGTTGGTTTTTTTCGCACCCTCTCAACAGCGCCTCCCTGACTTGCCACGGGGACTCATCGGCTCCGCCCCAGATTAGAATTTGAGCCCCTGCTCATCCCACAGAACAGGTCAGGTGACGACAATAACTGGAAAGATAACGCCTTGACATAAGGGCAGAAAAAAGCTAGCTTCAGTAAAATTACAGTTTCAGAGTTCGCCTGCGGGCTGGCCGTATTTTGCGCTCTGGGAGGCGTCTGGTGCGGCATTTGAAAGGCTAGGGGGTCAATGAGACACACTCGATTGATTCTGTTGATTTCGCTGATCGCAGTTCCGGCCAGTTCCTTCGCCACCCAGATCATCATTGGAAAGGGCACTCGCAGTTTTCCCATCAACTCACTAACCTTTGGAATCACATCGCCCTCGGGAACAAGCCCAGGGACCAGTCCCTGTGTGATTGAGGGGGTCCAAGTGCCCAACTGCGACTTCGTGAATGAAAGCGGGTCAGCCTGGACCAATCTCTTCTTCGCCTTTAGCCCATCCCAGCCGGGCAACAACTTCTCCTGCAGCGGCGGGCTGTGGTTCAACACCTGCCAGTTCGACTTCGGGCCGAACGGCGAAGCGACCGGTGTTTTCTTTTTCAACATACCGCCTGTTGTGCACTGTGATCCGGCCACCGATGATTTCTGCGGCATCCCCAGCGGCTCCCCTGGAGATTTCACTTTCACGGTCGTGGATTTCACGGCCCCCACCGACTTTGACGGCCAAGCCAACATCCCGGAGCCTGCAACCTTCGGTTTGTTTTTGCTGGGCTTGCTAGGTCTGGGCATGCGGAGATATCGAAGGCACAGAGCCTTGCTCTGAGCCTGCAATCACGGCGCGGCGGCTGCCCCCGGCCTAGACGGGGCGCCAAAAGTCCTCTTACCTCCAAATTCCAAGTGAGCCTCGTCCACCGCAAGCGGTCGCCACGGCGAGCGGCTTTCTCGCCGTGGGCTTTTTATGAGAAATGCAGATGCCGCGGCGAATTGAAAGTCCAATTCGTCGTGGCTACGAGCGCCGCTAGTGATTTTGTTTTCCTCCGAAGCCCCTAATGAGATCCTTGAACCCAGGGTTGGACCATAAGCTGTCCAACTGGGGATCGTTCGCCGCGCTGCTCACGGGAAATCCCCGCTTCAACGCATCCCGAAGCGATTGAAGCGCCTCGGGCGCGTGGCCTGCCAGCGCCTGGATCACGGCCTCATCGTAAATCAGTTCAACACTGTTCCTGTCAATCGAGCGAGCCCGGTGAATGAATTGGATGGCCTCGCCAGGATTGCCCGTCTTGGCGTAATTAACCGCCAGCAGGCCTATGACCTCTGAATCCCTGGGATTCACCTGCAGGTCCTCGATCCCCAGCGAGATGGCGCGATCATAAGTAGCCTTCGCCTTGTCGGCCTGGCCGGACCAGCGGTAAGCGTCGGCCAGATTGGCAACCACCACGGCCTGATTGGGATTCATCTGCACGGCCTTTTCGAACGTAGCCACCGCGTCGGTGAAGCGCCTCAGAAAGAAGTAGGCGATTCCCAAATCGGTCACGGAGTCATAAGTCAGATTAAGTTGCAGGGCTTTTTGGAAAGCGGAAATGCTCCTTTGGTATTCGCCTTCCTGGAGGTAAACGGCGCCGGTGTTTTGGTAGCCGACACTATTGTCCGGCTCAAGCCGCGTGACCTGCTGGAAGGATCTTAGAGCTTTGTCGTAGGCTCCGGTCTCGAAGTAAGCGGAGCCCAGTGCATTATAGTTGTTCCAATAGTAAGGATTGATCTTGACCGCCTTTTGATAGGCATCCAAAGCCTCCGATTTCCGTCCGTCCGCCAAGTAGGCATCGCCCAGACGTCGGTGGGCGTCATCCGAATTCGGAGCCAGCTTCACCGCGCGTTGCAGCATCACGATGGCCTCTGATGTCTTTCCCGTCGCGGTGAAGACGTTGCCGAGAGAGGAATAAACGTCGGGCAGGTTGTTGTTCAGGCGCTCCGCCTGCTGAGCCGCGCTGAGCGCCTTATCCGCCCAGAAACGGTCCTTTCCATTCTCGTACACTTCCAGGCTCGCATCCGCAATCCCGGCATAGGCCAGAGCGAAATTCGGATCGAGCTTGAGGGCCTGATCGTAATCGCCGAGGGCGGCCTGAATTTTTCCCGAGCCGGGATTGCCACGCATCAGGTCCCTTCCCTTGAGGTAGAGGTCATACGCTGCGAAGTTCTCGGTGGGGTGGGCAG